>JASJCA010000147.1 GCA_030066215.1 Rhodobacter sp.
GGTGCTGGCGCGGTGACGGCGCGCCGCGGCCCGGGGGCGCGGTCCTGATGCGCCGCGCCGTGCTCATCGCGGTGTCCGACAGCGAGATCTTCAGGACGATCAGGAACGGGACCAGAAACAGCGCCAGGAGCCACAGATAGGGCACCGCGATGAGCACGGCGCGGCGCATCAGGACCGCGCCCCCGGGCCGCGGCGCGCCGTCACCGCGCCAGCACCACGCCGGCGGTCTCGGACCAGCTGAGCCAGACCGCATCGTCCCAGGTGAAGTCGCGCCGGCTCAGACGGTCGGTGTTCGCCGTCTGCGCCTTGATCACCTGGCCGCCGGGCAATTCGACGTGATAGGTCGAAATGTTGCCGAGGTAAGCGATGTCGAGCACCTTGCCCGCCACCCGGTTGGCCGCCTCGGGCCGCTCGGCGCTGATCCGCACCTTCTCGGGCCGCACCGCCATGAACACCGTGGCGCCCTTTGACACCGCTAGATCCGAGGCGCCGCTCAGCGCCGGTTCGCCCTCGGCCCAGGCGATGCCCACGACCCCGTCGCCCGGCTCGGCCCGGCCTTCGATGATGTTCACGTCGCCGATGAAGTCCGCCACGTAAGTCGAGTTGGGCGTTTCATAAATCGCCGCCGGGGTAGCGACCTGGACAAGCCGGCCATGGTCCATCACCGCGACCCGGCTGGCCACCGTCATCGCCTCTTCCTGGTCGTGGGTGACGATGACGAAGGTGGTGCCGGTTTTCTCCTGGATGTCCATCAGCTCAAATTGGGTTTCTTCGCGCAGCTTCTTGTCGAGCGCCCCCAACGGCTCGTCCAGCAGCAAAAGCTTCGGCGCCTTGGCCAAACAGCGGGCAAGCGCGACTCGCTGGCGCTGCCCGCCCGAGATCTGATGCGGCTTGCGCCCCGCGAATGGCTCGAGCTGCACGAGCTTCAGCATCTCGTCGACCCGCTCCGCGATCCGGTCCTTGGGCAGCCGTTCACGTTGCAGCCCGAAAGCGATGTTGTCGCGCACGCTCAAGTGCGGAAACAGCGCATAGGACTGGAACATCATGTTGGTGGCGCGCTTGTTCGGCGGCACCGGGGCGATGTCCTGGCCGTCGAGTTCGATCGTGCCCTCGGTGGGCGCCTCGAAGCCTGCCAGCATGCGCATCAGCGTGGTCTTGCCGCAGCCCGAGGGGCCGAGCAGCGCGAAGAACTCGCGCTCGAAGATGTCGAGATCGACGTTGTCGATGGCGGTGAAATCGCCGAAGCGCTTGGTCACCCCGTCGAACCGGATCAGCGGCCGAGCGCCGGGATCGTCCCAGGGCGCAAAATCGGCCGGCGCGCTCATCCCCGCCTCCTCCGCCGACACGGAGGCACGGCGCCTTCCCGCAAATCCTGGCTCCACTTCATCTGGCCAGAAATATCTCGGGGGGTGCGGGGGGCAGCGCCCCCCGCATCGGTCGGATCGCGCCAGCGATCCGAGGCCATTCAGGTGCCCGACTTGATCTTGGTCCACATCCGCGTCACCACGCGCTGCACCCGCGGCGGGTAGGGCGTGGTGGTGTAAAGCGTCTGCAGCGCCGCTTCGGTGGGGTAGATCGCCGGGTCGCCGATCACGTCCTCTTCCAGGAACTCCTGGCTCGCGAGGTTGCCGTTGGCGTAATAGACGTAGTTCGACGCCGCCGCCATGTTTTGGGCGTCCAGGATGAAGTTCAGAAAGGTATGCGCCGCCTCGACGTTCGGCGCATCGATCGGAATCGCCATCTGGTCGAACCACATCAGCGAACCTTCCTTGAACGCGTTATAGGCGATCTCGACGCCGTTGTCGGCCTCGGCGGCCCGGTCGCGGGCCTGCAACACGTCGCCCGACCAGCCGATCGCCACGCAGATGTCGCCGTTGGCCAGCGCGTTGATGTATTCCGACGAATGGAACTTCTGTACGAAGGGTCGCACCGCGGTCAGCACCGGCTCGGCCTTGGCGATGACGTCGGGGTCGTGGCTGTCGGGGTCCTCGCCCAGATAGGCCAGCGTGGCGGGGATGATCTCGGCCGGCGCGTCGAGGAAATGCACCCCGCAGGCCTGCAGCTTCTCCATATTCGCCGGGTCCATGACCAGGGCGAGGCTGTCGACCGGTGCGTCCGCGCCGAGGATCTCGGTCACCTTGCCGACGTTGAAGCCGACGCCGGTCGTGCCCCACATGTAGTTGATCGAATAGGCGTTTCCGGGGTCGTAGTTCGCCGTGCGCGTGGCGATCACGTCCCAGAGATTGCCGGCGTTGGTGAGCTTGCCCATATCCAGCGGCTGGAACGCCCCAGCCGCGATCTGGCGCTGCAGGAAGGTGCCCGACGGCACCACCACGTCATAGCCAGACCCGCCGGCGAGCATCTTGGTCTCCAGCACTTCGTTCGAATCGAAGACGTCGTAGATCAGCTCGATCCCGGTCTCGGCCTCGAACTTCTCCAAAAGCCCCTCGTCGATGTAGTCCGACCAGTTGTAGACGCGGACCTCGTCGGCGGCAGCGGCGGTGGCGGCCACGGCCAGAGCGGCCAGCGGTGCGAGCGTGGATTTCATGTGGCTTTCCCCCAAAGTGGATATGCGGGAGACGGCGCTCCCCCCACCCGGCATTTGAGCGAATAATCCGGTGTCGCGCAATAGCCCCGGGCACGGCGGCCGGCTTGCCTTCGCCGCCGCGATGGGCCAGGGGGGACCGGCCCCGATGGAGACCACGCATGGAGCCTCGCCCGCCCTTTGCCGCCCGCGCCCTCTGGCTGGGTCTGACGGTGCTGGTGACGGCGGGCATGTTCCGGGTGTTCTACGAGTACCATCAGAACTGGCAGGCGATCGCCGATCTGACCTTCGGCGTGGTCGAGGGCCGGCCGCATTGGCGCGCCTTCCAGAACCGCCTGCTGGCGCCGTTTATGGCGCAGGGTGCGCACGTGCTGGGCCTCACACGGTTCGATGCGGTCATCGCCGTGACGGCACTGCTACTGCTGCTCCACAATCTCGTGCTCTATGCGCTTCTCCGGCGCGCCGGCGAGGCCCCGCGCGCAGCGTTCCTCTGGGTCCTGATCTTTGCCTTTCTGTTCCTGGTGTTTCAGGATCACCGATGGTTCCTGCCCTGGGACGCGGTCGAGATGGTGGTGGTGACGCTGACCGCCTATGTGCTCTATTTCGGGCGCCCCGTGGTCTGGCTCTATCCGCTCTTCGCCGTGGCGCTCTTCAATCGCGAAAGCGCGCTGTTTTTGGCGCTTATCATCGTGGCTTGCGGCATCAGCCTTGGCGATCTCACCCGCCTGCGCCTCACAGTCCTCGATCGGCGCCACGTGTTCGGCGGCGCAGTGCTTTTGGTTGCTGGGATGGCACTCACCAAAGCCCTGCGCGACATGCTCTTCATCGAAAGCCCGATCGTTGGGGCCGACGCCGCCAACGCGACATTCGGCAACCATTTCCGCCTGTTGGAGAACCTGCGCGAAGTCTTTGGCACCAATCTCACCGACCGCAACGCGCTCTTCACCACGCTTCTGATCCTCTTCCTCGCCGTCTTGCTGCGCGGATTTCGCGCCGCGCCAGAGCCGAAACTGCGCGGCACGCTCTTTGCGCTGATGTTTCTGGCCGGGGTATTCGCCTTCGGCATTTTCAACGAGACCCGCATGCTCGTGCCGCTGATTACCGTCTTCATCTTCCACGCCATCAGCCCGCCGAAACTGCTCTAAGAGAGATCGGCGATTGCAGCATCACCTCGCCGCAGGGTTTTGGGCCGGGAGTCGAGTGCAGAATTTGCCCTCAAAACGACCTCCGCACGGACCATAGCGCGCGTGCCCAGTCCCAGGTTTGAGTGCCAATGGGTTTGTGGTGCGCCTGATCGACTGGAATTAATGATAATAATATCAGATAGTTAGGCGTGTGGCGTCCGTTAAAGGGTCACTGTTGGCCGCCCGGACCTAGACCCAAACGCGATGCCAATTCGGGCGCGATCCGCGCTTGACGTTATGGCGGAAGACCGGGCGGCGGAGCGATGAAAGCGGGGACGACGGTGGAGTTGGCGGCAGACCATCGGCGGCATGCACGATACCGCCTTGTACAGCGCAACTGCTCGGCCTCACTGTGCTTCGGAGAGCTCGTTCAGCAAATCCAGCAGTGCCTCTATCCGGTCGGCGCCGAATTCGGCCTCGAGATCGGCGAAAATCCGGTTTGACTCTGCGATATTGGCGGAAATCAACGCTTGGCCGTTTTTGGTGATCGAGATGACCGCCTTGCGCCGGTCGCTGGGATGCATCGAGCGCTTGGTCAGGCCCTTCCGTTCCAATACCTGCAGCATCCGCGTCAGGCTCGGCATCAGCAAACAGGCCTGGCGGGCGATCTCCGTGGCGTCGGTCGGCCCGGTTTCGTCCAGCACCCGCAAAACGCGCCATTGCTGCTCGGTCACGCCGGCCTTCGACAGCATCGCCCGGATCGGCCCCATCACGCGTTCCCGCGCCCTTAGCATCGCGATCGGCAGCGACCGAGAGGTGGCGCGCAGGCCGGCCTTGTTCCTCGAGATCTCGGGCAAATTGAAACATCCCAACGTTTACGTAAGGTCACAATGTCCGAAAATGCACAAGAGTTCTACATTGACGCCACGGTAGGTTATTAGTTAACATGTTAACTTAGTTGTGAGGGGCGACCATGCCGCATGTGATCGTCGAATACTCCGCCAACCTCGAAGTGGCCGCGGACATCTCTGGCCTCTGCGAGGCGCTGCGAGCCACCGCGGCGGAGATCGAGATCTTTCCCATGGCTGGTCTCCGGGTTCGGGCGATACGCGCCGACCACGTTGCAATTGCCGACGGCGACCCGGATTACGGCTTCGTGGATATTTCGGTCCGCCTGCGTGCCGGACGGCCCCTGGCGGCGCGCAAGGCCGCCACGGCGGCGCTTTTCGACGCGGCCGAGGCGCATTTGTCGGACCTGCTGGCGGCGCGGCCGGTCATGCTGAGCCTTGAGATGCGCGAAATCGATCCCGACCTAAGCCCGAAACGCAACACCGTGCGCGAGCGTATCGAAGGACAGCGCCGGGATGGCTGACCTGGCCGAAAACCTCGCCAAACTCGACGGCTACCTGGCGCGGTTCCGCGAGGCCGGCGTCCGCAACCTGATCGGCGGGCATTCGGTGGCGGCGCAGTCGGGGGCGACCTTCCAGACGCTCACGCCGGTGGACGAGGGCGTGATCTGCGACGTCGCCCAGGGCGCGGCGGCGGATATCGATGCGGCGGCGCAAGCGGCGCAGGCGGCGTTCCCGGCCTGGCGCGACCTCGCCGCGGCCGAGCGCAAGAAGGTCCTGCACCGCATCGCCGACCGGATCGAGGCGCGGGCCGAAGAGATCGCTCTTTGCGAATCCTGGGACACCGGGCAGCCGATCCGGTTCATGGCGAAGGCCGCCCTGCGCGGGGCCGAGAACTTTCGCTTCTTTGCCGACCGGGCGCCGGCGGCCCGCGACGGCCAGGCGCTGCCGTCGCCGACGCTGATGAACCTCACCACCCGGGTGCCGATCGGCCCGGTGGGCGTGATCACGCCCTGGAACACACCGTTCATGCTGTCGACCTGGAAGATCGCGCCGGCCCTGGCCGCGGGCTGCACCGTAGTTCACAAACCGGCTGAACTCTCTCCGATAACCGCCTCTCTCTTATGTGAAATCGCCCACGAGGCCGGCCTGCCGCCCGGGGTCTGGAACCTGGTCAACGGGTTTGGCGAGGACGCCGGCCGTGCGCTGACAGAACACCCCGCGATCCGCGCCATCGCCTTCGTCGGCGAATCGCAGACCGGCAGCGCGATCATGCGCCAGGGCGCCGAGACGCTGAAACGCGTGCATTTCGAGCTCGGCGGCAAGAACCCGGTGGTGGTGTTCGAGGACGCCGATCTCGACCGGGCGCTCGATGCCGCGATCTTCATGATCTACTCGCTGAACGGCGAGCGCTGTACCTCGTCCTCGCGGCTCCTGGTGCAGTCGACGATCGCCGAGGCCTTCACCGTGCGCCTGGCCGAGCGGGTCGCGGCGATCACGGTCGGCCACCCGCTCGACCCCGCGACCGAGGTCGGGCCGCTGATCCACCGGGTCCATCTCGACAAGGTCACAGGCTATTTCGAGGTGGCCCGCGCCGAGGGCGCGACCATCGCCGCCGGCGGCCAACGGCGCGGCGACGCCGGGTGTTACGTCGCGCCGACGCTCCTCACCGGCGCCAAGCCGGAGATGCGCATCGCGCAGGAAGAGATCTTCGGCCCCGTGCTCACCGTCCTGCCCTTCGACACCGAGGACGAGGCGCTCAAGATCGCCAACGGCGTGCCCTATGGGCTGACGGCCTATGTCTGGACCGCCGACCTGACCCGCGCGCTGCGGGTCACCGACGTGCTCGAGGCCGGTATGATCTGGGTGAATTCGGAAAACGTGCGCCACCTGCCGACGCCCTTCGGCGGGGTCAAGGCCAGCGGCATCGGCCGCGACGGCGGCGACTGGTCGTTCGAATTTTACATGGAGCAAAAGCACATCGGCCTGGCCACCGGCGCCCACCCGATCCCGCAGCTCGGCACGCTGCCGAAAGGCGCGCCGTGAGCGCCGGCGCCGAAGCCGTTTCGAAACGGCTTGGCCCGCCTTGCGCCGCCACCGCCTGCGGCGCGATGCCGAAAATCCCTGCCGCAAGGGCTTTCGAAAGCCCTTGCCCGCGCCCGTGTTGAGACAGGAGGCCCCAAATGCCCGTTCCCGCCTCGGTTCTCTATCCACCGTTCAACATCGTGCGCCTGTCGCATGTCGAATACCGCGTCACCGACCTGGCCAGATCGCGCGCCTTCTACGTCGATCTTCTGGGTCTGCAGGTGACCCACGAGGCCCCCGGCGCGCTCTACCTGCGCGCCATGGAAGAACGCGGCCACCACTCGATCGCGCTGATTCAGGCAGACCGGGCCGAGGTCGGCGTCTTGGGCTTCAAGCTCTATGACGAGCCGGACCTCGACAAGGCCGCCGACTGGTTCGCCGCCCAAGGCCTGCCCGTCGAATGGGTCGACCGCCCGTTTATGGGCCGCACCCTGCGGACCCGCGATCCCTGGGGCATCCCCTTGGAATTCTACGTGAAAATGGACCGGCTGCCCTGGATCCATCAACGCTATGCGCTCTACAAGGGCGTCAAGGCGCTGCGGATTGACCACTTCAACATGTTCGCCTCCGACGTCGACGCCGCGACCGCGTTTTACAACGACATCGGGTTTCGGGCGACCGAGTACACCGAGGATGCCGAGACCGGGAAATGCTGGGCGGTCTGGATGCACCGCAAGGGCGGCGTGCACGACATCGCGTTCACCAACGGCACCGGCCCGCGGCTGCACCACACCGCGTTCTGGACGGCCAATCCGCTGCACATCATCGATCTTCTCGACATCATGTCGACCACCGGCTGGCTCGAGGCGATCGAGCGCGGGCCCGGCCGGCACGGCATCTCGAACGCCTTTTTCCTCTACATCCGGGACCCCGACCTCAATCGGATCGAGATCTATTGCTCCGACTACCAGACCGTCGATCCCGACCACGAGCCGATCAAGTGGGACCTCCAAGACCCGCAGCGCCAGACGCTGTGGGGCGCGCCGGCGCCGCGGTCGTGGTTCGAAGAGGGCAGCCTTTTTGCCGGGGCGAGGCTGGCGGAGTCGGCGCTCAAAGCGCAGCCGATCGTCGCGCCGTGAGGGCCCGCTCTTGAGTATTTTTGACGAGAAGAAGGACCTGCGTCCCGATTGCGGTGCGGCGCGGGCGACCCGCAGCGGGGCAGAGCGCGGGGGGCGAACATGAGATTTGCCACCGTCGCGGCGGGGGGCGCGCGGCTATACGGCGTCGTGGCGCCGGACGGCTTCGTGGCGCTCTCGCCCGAGTTTCCGCATTGGCCCAGCCTGCGGGAAGTGATCGCGGCGGGCGCGCTGCCAGATCTGGCGTTGGCGGCGGCGGGGCGGGCGGCGACCCACAGCGAGTTTACCTACGAGCCGCCGGTGCCGGCGCCGGAAAAGATCATCTGCGTCGGCGTCAACTACCCCGACCGCAACGCCGAATACAAAGACGGGCAGGCGGCGCCAGCCAACCCATCGCTGTTCGTGCGCTTCCCGCGGTCCTTCACCGGCCACGACCGGCCGCTGATCCGGCCGCCGGAGACCGACAAGCTCGACTACGAGGGCGAGGTCGCCGTGGTCATCGGCCGGGCGGGGCGCCGCATCGCGCGCACACAGGCCTACGACCACATCGCCGCGATCACGCTCTGCAACGAAGGAACCCTGCGCGACTGGGTGCGGCACGCCAAGTTCAACGTCACCCAGGGCAAGAACTGGGACCGGTCCGGCGCGCTCGGCCCCTGGCTGGTGCCGTTCGAGGATCCTGAACAGCTCGATGACATCCGCCTGGTGACGCGGGTCAACGGCGAGGTTCGCCAGGACGACCGCACCGGGCGCATGATCTTCCCGATCCGGCGCCAGATCGCATACATCTCGACCTTCACCACGCTGGTGCCGGGCGACATCATCGTCACCGGCACGCCGACCGGGGCCGGCGCCCGGTTCGACCCGCCGCGGTTCCTGCGCCCCGGCGACGTGGTCGAGGTCGAGGCCGAGGGCATCGGCACCTTGCGCAACACGGTGGCGGACGAATGACCCCGGCCGAGATCGCAGGCGCTGGCGAAGCGCTTTTCGAGGCCGAGCGCACGCGCCGGCAGATCGGGCTTCTCACCCTGCAGCACCCGGACATGGACATGGCCGACGCCTACGCCGTCCAGGCCGATTTCTGCGCCCGCAAAGAGGCCCTGGGCGCGCACCGCATCGGCTGGAAGATCGGCCTGACCTCGAAGGCGATGCGCGATGCGCTGCAGATCGACGTCCCCGATTCGGGGCTGCTGTACGACGACATGGTGTTTCAGACCGGTGGCGAAGTGCCGGCAGGGCGTTTCATCCAGCCGCGGATCGAGGCCGAGATCGCCTTTGTGATGAAGCGCGATCTCGAGGGCCCGGTGAGCCGCGACGACGTGCTGGCGGCCACCGACTATGTCGCGCCGGCGCTGGAGATCCTCGACACGCGGATCCTGCGCAAGGACCCCGCGACCGGCGCGCTGCGGAAGATCTTCGACACGATCTCGGACAACGCCGCCAATGCGGGGGTCGTTCTGGGGCGCGCGCGTCATGCGCCCGGGGCGGTGGACCTGCGCTGGACCGGCGCGATCGTGGCGCGCGACGGCGCGGTCGAAGAGACCGGGCTCGGCGCCGGCGTGCTCGACGACCCGCCGCTGGCGGTGGCCTGGCTGGCCGGGCGGCTGGCCGAGCAGGGGGTCGGCATCGCGGCGGGCGACGTGGTGCTGTCGGGCTCGTTCATCCGCCCGCTGGAGGCGCCGCCGGGCTCCGCGATCACGGCGGATTTCGGCGACTTCGGATCGGTTTCGATCGCGTTCGGGTGAGGCAGCGGGGCTGGTTTCGGCCGGGAGCGACCGCTGCGACGAAGTGAGGAGCCGCGCCATCGCCGACCCGCGGGGTGGCGGCCCGACCTCTGAACGGTGGTGCTTTATGGCCGTCGAGTCCGTAGGACATCACGCGGTGCGCAGGTGTCGACCAATCGCCACCCCTCCGGGGCGGGTTGGCGATGGCGCGGCGGCCTGCG
>JASJCA010000066.1 GCA_030066215.1 Rhodobacter sp.
GATTTCCTGCGGACATCAACCTTGGGCCCACCCGGCGCGTTTCGCGTTCCGCGAAGCCGCGCCGTTATTCCACGATCGTCGACACCACGCCGGCGCCGACGGTGCGGCCGCCTTCGCGGATGGCGAACCGCAGGCCTTCCTCCATCGCGATCGGTGCGATCAGTTCGGCGTCGAACGACACGTTGTCGCCCGGCATCACCATCTCGGTCCCGTCCGGCAGCGTCACCGAGCCGGTCACGTCCGTGGTGCGGAAGTAGAACTGCGGCCGGTAGCCGTTGAAGAACGGCGTGTGGCGGCCGCCTTCCTCCTTGGTCAGGATGTAGGCCTCGGCCTTGAACTTGGTGTGCGGCTTGACCGAGCCGGGCTTGCACAGCACCTGGCCGCGCTCGATGCCGGTGCGTTCCACGCCGCGCAAGAGCGCGCCGATATTGTCGCCGGCCTCGCCGCGGTCGAGAAGCTTGCGGAACATCTCGACGCCGGTGCAGGTGGTCTTCTTGGTGTCGCGGATGCCGACGATCTCGATCTCGTCGCCGACATTGATCACGCCGCGCTCGACCCGGCCGGTGGCGACCGTGCCGCGGCCGGAGATCGAAAACACGTCCTCGACCGGCATCAGGAACGGCTGGTCGACGGCGCGCTCGGGCGTCGGGATGTAGTCGTCGACGGCGGCCATCAGCTCGTCGATCTTGTCCTTGCCGATGCCGTCGTCGCGGCCTTCGAGCGCCGCCAGAGCGCTGCCCGCCACGATCGGGATGTCGTCGCCGGGGAACTCGTAGCTGGAGAGCAGTTCGCGCACTTCCATTTCGACGAGCTCGAGCAGCTCCTCGTCATCGACCTGGTCGACCTTGTTGAGAAACACCACCAGCGCCGGCACGCCGACCTGACGGGCCAGAAGGATGTGCTCGCGGGTCTGCGGCATCGGGCCGTCGGCGGCGTTCACCACCAGGATCGCGCCGTCCATCTGCGCCGCCCCGGTGATCATGTTCTTGACGTAGTCGGCGTGGCCCGGGCAGTCGACATGGGCGTAGTGCCGCGCGCCGGTCTCGTATTCCACATGCGCCGTCGAGATGGTGATCCCGCGCGCCTTTTCCTCCGGCGCCCGGTCGATCTGATCGTAGTCCTGGAAATCGCCGAAATACTTCGTGATCGCCGCCGTCAGCGTCGTCTTGCCATGGTCCACGTGACCAATCGTGCCCACGTTCACATGCGGCTTCGTGCGTTCGAACTTTTCCTTTGCCATCTTGTCAGGCGCCTCGTTGTCGGGGGCCGCGGCGGGCCCGGGTGGAATTTGGCGCGCTCGTTACTGTTTGGCGGGCGGAAAGGCAAGCGTCAGTTGGCCGGTACCGCGGCCTCGGCGGCGGTCATCCGAAGCCAGTCGGGGTGCTCCAAGAGCCAGTTTTGCACCGCCTTGGCGACGCTGGCGGCGAGGTTCGCCATCTGCGCCTCTCTCGACGGCGCGATTCCGGTGCCGGCAAAGGTGCCGCCGAGCACGGTGATGCGCTTGGCCTCGGCGTTCAGCTTGCGGCCCAGGGCGTCGTCCCAGACGTTGGCGGTGACGATCAGCACCGGTTTCGGCGTCGGCACCAGCGGCGCGTCGAGCACCGACAGAATGTAGCCGTCTACGCTGATCCCGATGTGGTAGAGCCGGTCGCCGTCGTAGCGGCCGAAGCGGTCGGCGACGGCCTTGGTGATGGCGGCCTGCCATTCGGCCTCGGTCGCGGTCAGCGAGGCGAGACCGACGGTGGGGTCGCGGGCGACGACGATGTTGTGGCCAAGCCGGAAGGCGCCCATCGGCTTCGGCGGGTCTTTCAGATCCTGGGTCGGGTCGCAGGCCGCGAGAAGGCAGATCATGGCGAGGGCGCCCAGCCATTTCGTCGCGCGGATCATCGGGTGCCTCCTGCCTGTGCCCTCGGCAGGGGTAGCGCAGCGGCGGGGCGAGTGCAATCGGAGCGGCCTGGTGGATCGGACACGGCCGGCGGCGTCCGCGATTTGGCTCAAAATACTGATATAATTGCATAAATTCGACTGCGCGGATCACCTGCAGATCCGCTGCAGCGCGCGCCAGTCAGTGGCGTCGAGCGACGGGCGGAGCGCGCCGGTGAGGCCGGCATCGGCGCGGCGGGCGGCCTCGATACGGTCGCCGAGGGCGGGATGCGACATGAAATGTGCGACGATCCCCTCGGCATCGCCGTATTCTTCGAGCAGGCGCTGGAACATGGTGCCGAGCGCCGAGGGCGGAATGCCCGCCGCAGCCAGCGTGGCGTGGGCGAAGGCGTCGGCGGCGGCCTCGGCCTCTTGCGTATAGGTCGCCTGGATCAGCCGTTCGGCGAGAAACAGCACCACCGCGCCGCCGGCGAAATCGCCCAGAAGAAGGCCCAGCACGCCGATCGACCCGGCGGAGCGCAGCGCGATGCGGGTAGGGTCGCGGTTCACCACATGGCCGAGTTCATGGGCGAGCACGGCCGCGACCTCGTCCGGCGTCTCGGCCTCTTCGATCAGACCGCGGAAGAAGACGACGTAGCCGCCGGGCAGCGCGAAGGCGTTGATCAGGTCGTGGTCGAGCACGTGCACGGTCACCGGATAGGGCAGCGCGACCCCGGCGGTCAGCCGGCCGGTCATCCGCTCGAGCGCGGCGGTGCCGGCCGGCGCGGTGCAGAACGGCAGCGGGCGAAAGCCGGTGTCGTCGAGCGCGGTGCGGATCTGTTCCAGCGTGGTGTCGCCGAGCGCGCGTTCGCCGGCTGGCGGCAGGAACCCGGCCAACCGGTTCGCCATCGCCGGGACCAGCACGAAGATGATCAGCGCCACCGAGGCCAGGGCAGCGGCGGCCCAGGCGGCGAGGCGGCCGGTGTTCTGGGCCGGCGGGCGGCGGTGCAGGTTGGGGCAGCGGGCCTCGACGAGGCGGATCGTGGCGGGGTCGCGCAGGATCAGGCGGGCGACGGGATCGCCGATGCGGTGCACGATGACCTCGCCGCCGCTGGCCTGGTCGCGAAGCTGGCGGATCTCGGCGAAGGGCCAGGCCTGCGGCGCGGCCTCGGGCGGGGCGACGACCAGCGCGGCGGCGGGTTCGTCGAGGCTCAAGCGCACCCGCCGGACCACCGCCACGTCGCCGTCGAGGAAATCGGCATAGGCCTCGACCGCGGCGATCTGCGGCGCCGGGGTCACAGCGCGGCGCCCACGTCGAGCGCCTCGGCAAAGCCCTCGGCCTCGGCGAAATCGTCGCGGGCCCGCTGGCCGATCAGCGCCAGCTGCGGCGCGCCGGTGATCTGCAGCGTCTCGGCATAGTGGCCTATCAGCGGCAGGGTCAGGAAGACCTGGGTCAGTACGCCCCAGAAGATGAAGAAGCTGAAATAGAACAGGATGCCGACGAGTGCGGTGGCCCAGGTCGGCAGCGCCTGCATCAGGTCGGGAAGCTCCGACAGCAGGTCCTCGCCGAGCGTGCCGACGGACAGAATGGCGGCCAGGGCGGCGGAAAAGCCCAAAAGCATCAGAAACAGCACCAGCACGATAAAAAAGCCGCCGACGGAATAGATGCGCAGGACGCGCAAGGGCCGAGGATGGGCGCGAAAGCCGATCGCGCCGGCGGTCTTGTGATCGGTCAAGAGCTGGAAACTGCGCACCCGGTAGTGGACGAAGCCGTAGAGCGTCAGCGGCGCGCCCGGCAAGAGCAGCCAGAACGCCGCGGGCTGGCCGTTGCTGCCCAAAAGCAGCCCGCCCCCGGACAGGGCCAGGCCGAAGAGCAGCGGCCGCAGCGGCCGAAAGAGCATCTGCCAGCGGCCGCCCTGGGTCAGCCGGACCGAGCCGAAATGGGTGCGGTCGGTGCGGTATTTTTCCAACCAGAAGGTCATCCGCGGCCAGAGCAGTCCTAGGGTGAGGATTGTGGCGAGCCAATGCAGCAGCGCGCGCCAGGCATAGCCCCAGGCGCCGGGCTCGAGCCCAAACCGCAGGCCGCGCCAGCGGGTGCGCGCCAGCACGTAGCGCCGGGCGCGGTATTGCGCGAAGAACCAAAACGGGATGACGCCGATGAATGACAAGAGATAGGCGGCGATGTTGTCCTGGATCAGAGCGAAGCTGAAGAACACCAGGACTAGGTTGACGATGCCGACATAGAACGCCAGGAACACCACGGCGATCAGAAAACCCAACAGTTTTTCAAGCGGTTGTCCGGTGTATTCCAGGGGCAGCCCGCCCGGCCGAACCGACGACCAGTAGTAGCGGCGCAGCCGGGTCTTCATCCAGAACCGGTAAAACCCGAGCGTCAGCACCGTCAGCACGCTGGTCTTCAGCGCCAGCCAAAAGAGCCGCCCCCGGCGCCCTGCGAAGTTGGTCCCGATATCGGTGGCGGCCATGCCGTCAGTCGAACGTGTTCGACCGCGGGAAGCCGTAGGGCGGGCGTTTGCCGACGCCGGCGCGCTTGGCCTTCCAGTCCGACAGGTCCGGCTCGTGCCGGGTCTTGCCGCCGCCCATCGACCAGCTGAGCCCCGCGGCCCAGGCGAAGGTGGTCAGGTCGGACAGCCCGCCATCGAGCTCCAGCGCGCCCTGCCGGCCGCGGGCCAGGTTGTATTTCTGCAGCCGCACGCCCTTGCCGCGGGTCATCTCGGGCAATTCGTCTATGCTGAAGACCAGGAATTTGCCGTTCTGGCTGACCACCGCGACGTGGTCGCCGGCGACCGGCTTGCAAATGCATGCCGCCACACCGTCGCGTAGATTCAGCACCTGCCTGCCGCTGCGGGTCTGGGCGGCGATCTCGGCCTCGGGCACGACAAAGCCGTCGCCGGCTGTCGAGGCGACGATCAGCTTGCGCGCCGGGTCGTGGATGAACAGCGCCACGATCTCGGCCTCGTTCGGCAGGTCGACCATCAGGCGCAGCGGCTCTCCCATGCCGCGGCCGCCGGGCAGATTGGCGGCGCTGAGCGTGTAGAAGCGGCCGTTGGAGCCAAAGAGTAGCAGCTTGTCGGTGGTCTCGGCGTGAAAGATCGTGCGGGCGCCGTCGCCGTCCTTGTATTTCAGCTCTTGATCCAGCGCGATGTGGCCCTTCATCGCCCGGATCCAACCCATCTTGGAGCAGACGACGGTGATCGGTTCGCGCTCGATCATCGCCTCCGGCGGTACGTCCTCGACCTCGGCGGCCTCGGCGAAGCCGGTGCGACGGGCGCCGAGCGGGTGGCCGCGGCCGAACTGCTTGCGGGTGGCGCGTAACTCGTCGGCAATCTTGGCCCATTGCAGGTCGTCGCTGTCCAGCAGATCTTCGATCTCGGCGCGTTCGCGCATCAACTCGTCGCGCTCGCGGCGCAGTTCCAGCTCTTCGAGCCGGCGCAAGGACCGCAGCCGCATGTTGAGGATCGCGTCGGTCTGTACCTCGGTCAGCTCGCCGGTCCCGGGCGGGGGCGAGACGTAGTCGGCCTCGGACGCGGCACGGGGAGTGGCGCGCGCCCAGTCCTCGCGCATCAGCGCGGCCTTGGGGTCGTCGTCGTAGCGGATGATGTCGATGACGCGGTCGAGATGCAGGAACGCGACGAGGAAGCCTTCGAGCACCTCGAGCCGGTGGTCGATCTTGTCCAGCCGGTGGCGCGACCGGCGCACCAGCACCTCACGGCGGTGGTCGAGGAAGGCGCGCAGCACCTCCTTGAGGCTGCAGACCTTGGGCGTGCGGCCGTCGATCAGCACGTTCATGTTCAGCGAAAACCGGATCTCCAGGTCGGAATTGCGGTAGAGCAGGCCCATCAGCACGTCCGGGTCGACGTTGCGGTTGCGCGGCTCGAGGATCAGGCGGATGTCGTCGGTGGATTCGTCGCGGATGTCGGCCAGAACCGGGATCTTCTTGGTCTGGATCAGCTCGGCCACACGCTCGATCAGCTTGCCCTTCTGCACCTGGTAGGGGATTTCGGTGACCACGATCTGCCACTGGCCGCGGCCCAGATCTTCGATTTCGTGTCGGGCGCGCAGGCGGAACGACCCGCGGCCCGTCCGGTAGGCCTGCAGGATCGCCTCGCGCGGCTCGACGATGACGCCGCCGGTGGGGAAGTCGGGGCCCGGGACGTGATCCAGCAGCGTCTCGTCGCGGGCGTTCGGCGCCTTTATCAGGTGCAAACACGCATTGCACAGCTCTTCGAGGTTGTGCGGCGGGATGTTCGTGGCCATGCCGACCGCAATGCCGCTGGCGCCGTTGGCCAGGAGGTTGGGGAAGGCGGCGGGCAGGACGACCGGTTCGGTCAGCGTGCCGTCATAGTTGTCGCGGAAGTCGACCGCGTTCTCGTTGAGGCCTTCGAGCAGCGCCTCGGCGGCCTCGGTCATCCGCGCCTCGGTGTAGCGGCTTGCGGCGGGGTTGTCGCCGTCGATATTGCCGAAATTGCCCTGGCCGTCGACCAGCGGGTAGCGGACGTTGAACTCCTGCGCGAGTCGCGCCATGGCGTCGTAGATGGCCGCGTCGCCGTGCGGGTGGTAATTGCCCATCACGTCGCCCGAAATCTTGGCCGACTTGCGGAACCCCCCGCCCGAGCCAAGCCTGAGCTCGCGCATCGCGTAAAGGATGCGCCGGTGGACCGGTTTCAGCCCGTCGCGCGCATCCGGCAGCGCGCGGTGCATGATCGTCGAGAGCGCGTAGGTCAGATAGCGCTCGCCAATGGCGCGGCGCAGCGGTTCAGCGGTCTCGGAAGGCTCGATATTGGGGTCGTCGGTGAGGTCGGTCATAGATGATGTGATACGCCTCGTCCGCCATCGGAACAAGCGATCTTGACCCTTGGGCGTCCACAGTTAACCAGGCGGCCGAAGAAATCCGTGGATCATGCGACTTTTTTGGCGGCACTCGCCACTGGAATCGGTTAGATTGCCCGCCACAGGGGGTATGGCGAAGGGTTTTTCCCCGTCACTGACGTGCACCTGATCGATAGGGTGCGCCGGAACGATGTGAAGGGTTGCATATGATCATCCGACTAACCTTGATCACGACCGCCGCGATCGTCGGGTCGATGTTGATTTTCGGCACCGATAGCGGTGTGGTTCGCGACGAGGCCATTGCCGAGACGATGCTGGGCGGCGACGGCGCCGAGGCGCCAATCGAGACGGCTGCGGCGCCTGACGAGGATAAGAAAGGCGCCTTTGCGGACGGCGCGGTGGAGGTCGCGACGCTAGATCCTGCGCCGGTCGCGGCCGAGGTCGAGGTGGCGAAGGAAGAGGCGCTGGACCTCACCGGCGTGCTGCCGACCTCGATGCAGATCGATGTCGCCGTGGCCGAGGCGGTGGCGGCGACCGAGGAAGAGCCGATCACGCTTGTCGCGGCCCCGGCTGCTGATCTGACGTCCGACCCTCAGGAGGCGGAGCCGCGGATCGTCTACGTCACAGGCTCGCGGGTGAACATGCGGGCCGGGCCCTCGACCCAGAACGCCGTGATTGGGCGGCTCGTGCGCGGCGCCGAGGCCGAGGTGATCGCCGAAGCACCGAACGGCTGGATGCAGATCCGCGACATCGCCACCGGGACCGAAGGCTTCATGTCAGGCGATTTTCTATCGCCGGTGAACCCGGGGTAGGCCCGCGCCCCAACGACATTGGCGCGCTGAGCGAAGCCGCCACTCACGGACCGGGTGGATCGCAGCACCCGGCCCGCCTTGCCCCGCGCGACGGGAGCCGAGCCCCGGCAACACGTTCCTCCAACCCCATCGGTTGTGCCTGCGGCATGCCTGACCTATGGAGCTGCGAGACCTTGCAGGCGACATTCTATGGCGCAAAGATCCATCCTGATCACCGGCTGTTCCTCGGGCATCGGCTATGACGCCGCACATACGCTGAACCGGCGCGGCTGGCGGGTGTTTGCGTCCTGCCGCAAGGCGGCCGACTGCGCGCGGCTGATCGACGAGGGGCTGGACAGCCCGCGGATCGACTACGAGGACCCAGAGAGCGTCGAACAGGGCGCCGCCGAGGTTTTGGCGGCGACCGGCGGAACCTTGGACGCGCTCTTCAACAACGGCGCCTACGGCATCCCGGCGGCGGTGGAGGACCTGCCGCGCGCGGCGTTTTCGGCGATCCTTCAGGCCAATCTGGTGGGCCCGCATCACCTGACCACCCAGGTGATTCCGGCGATGCGGGCGGTAAACCGCGGCCGGATCGTCAACTGCACTTCGGTGATGGGCTTCACCGCCTATCCGTGGCGCGGGGCCTATGTGGCGACGAAATACGCGCTCGAAGGGCTGACCGACACGCTGCGGATCGAGCTGCACGACACCAACATCCACGTCTCGCTGATCGAGCCGGGGCTGATCACCACGAAGTTCGGCGAGAACTCGGGGCGCAATTTCGAACGCTGGATCGACTGGGAAAAGTCGCTGATCGCCGACAAGTACCGCACCGACCTGCTGAAGAAATGGGAGGGCGAAAACCCGAATGCCTGGTTGGAGGTGCCGGCAGCCCACGTCACCCGCAAGCTGATCCATGCGGTGGAAAACCCGCGGCCTCGTGCGCGCTACCGGGTCACCAAGCTCGCCGAATTCGCCTATGTCGCCAAGCGTCTTCTGCCCACGCGCGCCGCCGATTGGCTGATCCGGCGCACCACCTGAAGACTGCCGCGAATTTCGCCTTCGCTTTTTCCGCGCGCCCCGCTACATCGCGCGGGACCCGGAAAAGGACCCCGCCGATGCTACAAGACCCGCTCTTCATCCTCGTCGCGATCGCGGCTCTGATCGTGCTGGGCATCCTGATGGTTGGGATCGGCGGCTTCGCCCGGGGCGGCGATTTCAACCGCAAGCACGCCAATCGGATCATGCGCTACCGGATCGCGGCGCAGGCGGTGGCCGTCGTCCTGATCCTGGTTTTCGTGTTCTTCCGGCGCATGGGAGGAAGCTGATGGTCGTTCTGTCGAAGATCTACACCAAGACCGGCGATGCGGGCGAGACCGCTTTGGGCAACGGTGCGCGAGTGGCGAAACACTCGACCCGGGTCACCGCCTACGGCACGGTCGACGAGGTCAACGCCACGGTCGGCCTGGCGCGGCTGCAGGCGGCGGGCGAGATCGACGCGCAGCTGGCGATGATCCAGAACGACCTGTTCGACATCGGCGCCGATCTCTGCCGGCCGGACATGGAAAAGGACGCCGAGGCCGATTACCCGCCCTTGCGCGTGACTGAGGACCAGGTGGCCCGGCTCGAGGCCGAGATCGACGCGATGAACGCAGCACTTGAGCCCTTGCGCTCGTTCATCCTGCCCGGCGGATCGGCCCTGGCGGCGCATCTGCACCTCTGCCGCACGGTGGCGCGGCGGGCGGAGCGGCTGACGGTGGAACTGGCGACGATGGAGGCGGTGAACCCGGCCGCGGTGAAGTACCTCAACCGGCTGTCGGATTGGTTCTTCGTCGCCGCGCGCATCGCCAACGACGACGGCAAGGCCGACGTTTTGTGGGTTCCGGGCGCGAACCGCTGAGCGACGCGAAGCGGCGGGCCTGCCAGTGGCAGGACCGGCGGCCGGAAGGGCGGAGCCCCGGAGCGCAGGAGCGAACGCTGAGCATTTCGCAGCCGGCGACCAGACAGCCGGAGCCCCAAGGATCGGGGTAATCGCCAAGGAACGTGACGTCGCCGGGCACGCCCGCGTCGATTTTGCCCTGTTTTCCGGTTTGGCGCTCCGCTAACACGGCGGCGTGGAATTGATCGTCCCCGCTCGGGGGCGCCCAGTCAGTGGAGAGACGCGCATGAAGGTGCTGGTGCCGGTCAAACGCGTGATCGACTACAACGTGAAGGTCCGGGTCAAGGCGGACGGCAGCGGGGTCGATCTGGCGAATGTGAAGATGTCGATGAACCCTTTCGACGAGATCGCAGTGGAAGAGGCGATCCGCCTCAAAGAGGCCGGCAAGGCCGAAGAGATCGTCGCGGTCTCGGTCGGGGTCAAGCAGAATCAAGAGACGCTGCGCACCGCGCTGGCGATGGGCGCCGACCGGGCGATCCTGGTGGTGGCCGCCGAGGACGTGCACCAGGACATCGAGCCGCTGGCGGTGGCCAAGATCCTCAAGGGTGTGATCGACGAAGAGGCACCGGGCCTGGTGCTCTGCGGCAAGCAGGCGATCGACAACGATATGAACGCGACCGGGCAGATGCTGGCGGCGCTCTGCGGCTGGAGCCAGGCGACCTTCGCCTCGGAGGTGACGGTCGAGGGCGACCATGCGGTGGTGACGCGCGAGGTCGACGGCGGCCTGCAAACGGTAAAGGTGACGATGCCGGCGATCGTGACGGTGGATCTGCGGCTGAACGAGCCGCGTTATGCCTCGCTGCCCAACATCATGAAGGCCAAGCGCAAGCCGTTGGACGAAAAGACTCCCGCCGACTACGGCGTCGACGTGACGCCGCGGCTCGAGATACTGAAGACCGTCGAGCCCGAATCGCGCAAGGCAGGCGAGATCGTGGGCTCGGTCGACGAACTGGTCGAGAAACTCAAAGAAGCGGGAGCGGTGTGATGGCGGTTCTTCTGTTGGCCGAGGTGAACCATGGCGAGCTGTCGCTGGATGCGACCGCCAAGGCGGTGACCGCGGCGAAGGCGTTGGGCGAGGTGACGGTGCTGTGTGCCGGGGCGAGCGCCTCGGCGGCGGCGGAGGCCGCGGCGAAGATCGACGGCGTGTCGAAGGTGCTGTGCGCCGAGGATCCGGCACTGGGGCACCGGCTGGCCGAATCGACCGCCGCGCTGATCGTGTCGCTGGCCGACGGCTATGACCACATCTTGGCACCGGCGACGACGGATGCCAAGAACGTGATGCCGCGCGTGGCAGCGCTCTTGGATGCGATGGTGATCTCGGACGTCTCTGGTGTGGTCGATGGCGACACCTTCGAACGGCCGATCTACGCCGGCAACGCGGTCCAGACGGTGAAGTCGTCGGACGCCAAGAAGGTGGTGACGATCCGCACCTCGACCTTCGATGCCGCGGGCGACGGCGGGTCGGCACCGGTCGAGACCATCGGCGCGGCGGGCGATCCGGGGCTGTCGGAATGGGTCGAGGACAAGGTGGCCGAGACCGACCGGCCGGAACTGACCAGCGCGGGCGTCGTGGTCTCGGGCGGGCGCGGCGTTGGCTCGGAAGAGGACTTCGCGCTGATCGAGTCCCTGGCCGACAAGCTCGGCGCCGCGGTCGGCGCGTCGCGGGCGGCGGTTGACTCGGGCTATGCGCCGAACGACTGGCAAGTCGGGCAGACTGGCAAGGTCGTGGCGCCCGAGCTCTACGTGGCCGTCGGCATCTCGGGCGCCATCCAGCACCTGGCGGGGATGAAGGACAGCAAGGTGATCGTGGCGATCAACAAGGACGAAGAGGCGCCGATCTTCCAGGTCGCTGACTATGGCCTTGTCGCCGATTTGTTCGAGGCCGTGCCGGAACTGACCGAGAAGCTCGGCTAGTCCCCAAGAACAACACTGATTGTACCGCAAGCCCCGCCAACCGGCGGGGCTTGGCGTCTTCACATTAGCCGGTCCAGCGTCCGAGCCAATTGGTCCGCGACCCGTCGATGAACGACTGGGCCCAGCATCTCTTCCGCCGCGGGTAGGTCCATTGCGCCGTAGACCATATCGTCCCGCCCCGCTGCGATTTCTGCAGGGGAGGCGGCGACTTCGATCACGCTCGCAGTTGCGTCGGTCAGCGCCTGGATCATGCCGCGGTCGACGAAAAGTGGGTCCTTGTCGGCGACGCAATCTTCGCCGTCCTCGCATGGTTTGTGGTCGGCCAGCCAAAGCAACACGACCTTGCCGTCGATGTTCTCGATCAATGCGCGCATACGCGCGACCCAAGCGCTCTTGAGCTCTTGCCGTACTTGGTCAAACTTCTCGGCCGACCTTGCGGCCAAGCTGGTTAGCATATGGCGCGTGAAGTTAAACTCGGTGAAGTCGACATCGTCGTAGAGGCGAGTGAGATAACGCGAGGCGCGAAGGAACCGGTCGTTGCGGCGCGGGTGCACGGCGTAGAACCTGTTCGACATGTTGTGCGCGCCGGTCAGCTGGATCACGGTCGCCCTAGAGCGCCCGCAGATGTCGAGCAGCGACCTGTCATTGAGATAGGCGTCGACACCCGCATTGACACAGCCAAGGTTGACCGAGCGCATACCGGTTTCGTGCTCGACCAGCGCCGGGAACGGTGTCGGCAGGAACCGGCCATAGGTCTCGATGCCGCCGAGGAAGGTCACGAAGTCGCCCTCCAGCCTTCGTCGCGGACCCCGGAACAGCAGTTTCGACGTCCCGTACCGGCACGGGAAATAGTCCAGGGCCGGCTCGCCCAGCTTTTCGAAGGTCATTCCACCCACTCACTTTCGTTCACCCGCGAGCAGATTCGCAGAACCAGATTGCCAAGTGGTGAAGTGGCGGATTTGAGCGAAATTGGCGCAGGACGGGGGCCTTGCGCGGGCGTCGCAGCGGCGCATATGGTCGCCCGAGTGGGCTGAAAGGGCGCGGCATGGAAATCTCGACGGTGGGCGTGGTGGGCGCAGGGCAGATGGGCAATGGGATCGCCCATGTGCTGGCGCTGGCAGGCTACGAGGTGCTGTTGACCGACATCAGTCAGGAGGCGCTCGACGGCGCGCTGGCGCGGATCGGCAAGAACCTGGACCGGCAGGTCGCCCGCGACAAGGTCTCCGCCGCCGACCGCGACGTGACGATGGGGCGGATCAAGACGACGCTTTCGCTGACCGATCTTGGAGAAACCGATCTGGTGATCGAAAGTGCGACCGAGCGCGAGACCGTCAAGCAGGCGATCTTCGAGGATCTGCTGCCGCATCTGAAGCCGCACACGATCCTAACCTCGAACACCTCGTCGATCTCGATCACCCGGCTCGCCTCGCGCACCGACCGGCCGGAAAAATTCATGGGGTTCCACTTCATGAACCCGGTTCCGGTGATGCAACTGGTGGAACTGATCCGCGGCATCGCCACCGACGAGGCCACCTATCAGGCTTGTTTGGGAGTGGTCGAACGGCTTGGTAAGACTGCCGCCAGCGCCGAGGATTTCCCCGCCTTCATCGTCAACCGAATCCTGATGCCGATGATCAACGAGGCGGTCTATACGCTTTACGAAGGCGTGGGTAACGTGAACTCCATCGACCAGGCAATGAAGTTGGGCACCAACCATCCGATGGGGCCACTGGAACTCGCCGATTTCATCGGGCTCGACACCTGTCTGGCGATCATGAACGTGCTGCACGACGGGCTGGCCGACACCAAGTACCGGCCCTGCCCGTTGTTGACGAAATACGTCGAAGCCGGGTGGCTCGGCCGCAAAACACAACGCGGATTCTACGACTATCGCGGCGAGGTGCCGGTGCCGACCCGCTAGGCCGCGCCCATTCGAATTGAACGCACCGCACTGCCCGAACGCGCTTGCTCGGGCGGACCCTGCCGCATGCGGCGCAGCGAATGCCGGTGTCCGCTCAGATTGGATGCACCCTAGGCCGCGTCCCTCAGGGCCAGGGTGGTTTCGCGCAGCCAGGCCATGAAGGCCCGCGGGTTCTGCGCCCGATCCTCCCAGGCGTCCGGCGGGATCGGTTGGCCGATCACCGGTTTCTGCGGCTTCTTCATTGCGTGGATGACTTCGTAGAGCAGAAGGCCCTGGCGGATCGTGGCCGAGATCTGGTTGGCGATCTGGTACCAGCGCGAATTCGCGCCGGGGAAGTAGACTGGCAGCACAGTGGCGCCGGACTTGCGGATCATCTTGGCAGTGAAGACGCCCCATTCGGCCTCGACGACGGGGCCGAACATCGTCTCGGACGAGGCCACCAGGCCGGAGGGGAAGAACGCCACTACGCCGCCTGTGGCCAGGTGGTCCATGGCTCGCTTGCGCATCTCGACGTTCTTCTCGAATGCGTCGACCTCGTGCGCGAAGGGGACCGGAATCATGAACTGGCTGATCTCTTTGACGCCGGTCAGAAGCGACCGGGTGAGGATCTTGTAGTCCTGCCGGACGCGGCCAATCATCTCCGCGATCACCACTCCGTCGACCAGGCCGTGCGGGTGGTTGGCCACCACAATCACCGGGCCGTCGCGCGGGATTCGCAGAATCTGTTCGTCCGGTGTCAGGATATCGATTCGCATTGCCCGAAGCGCCTTGCCCCAGAACGCCTGGCCCTCGGGCACGCCGGAGCGTTCGAAGTCGCGGATCATGCCTAAGAGCCGCGGCTTGCCCGTCACCCATTCGATCGCACGGATGGTGTTGGCCTGCCACGGGTTCGGAAAGGTGTTTGCGTACGACAGCTTACGCTTGTCATACGGAACGTAATCCGCCCGCCCGTGCAGTGTGGTTTCCTGATAGCTGTCTACCAAGGGGCTCCGCTCTCATCCCGGGGCGCATCCCCCGCGCCCAGTCAGAAATCCTCGCCGAACCGGTCGGCCACCAGCGCTTCGAGCGCATCCGCCAGCTTCTCGGCCTCCGGTCCGCTGGTTTCGACCTCAATAGAGGTTCCGCGCGAGGCTGCCAACATCAAAAGCCCCATGATGCTGTCGCCCGAGGCGTCGAGCCCGTCCTTCGACACGGTGGCGTCGGCGTCGTGATCCTCGACCACTTCGACCAGTTTCGCCGAGGCACGCGCATGCAGCCCCTTCTCGTTGACGATGTTCAGGGTGCGCCGGACGGTGTCTGCCATGGCGGTTCGGTCAGCCGGTCGCAGCATCGAAGCTGTCGATGTATTTGCGCCCCGCCCGCAACGCACTGTTCACAGCTTCCTTCAGGCCGAGGTTCCGGCATTTCGCCAATTTGATCAGCATCGGCAGATTGGCGCCGTACATGATCTTTCGGTCGTCCGGGCGGCACGCCAAAAGCGACAGGTTACTGGGCGAGCCGCCGAACATATCCGTCACCACGACGACCCCGTCGCCGGCATCGACGCTATCGGCGGCGGCACAGATTTCACTTTGTTTCAAGGCACGATCGTGATCGGGTTCGATCGAGATGGCGCGGATGCCGTTTTGCTTGCCAACCACATGCTCGACCGCCGCGAGGTATTCGCGGGCAAGGCCGCCATGGGCCACGATCACGATGCCGATCAAGACAGCCTTACCCCACAGAAAGTGTCGGCACGGATCGGGCGTGCCGCTCGAGTTCCCGATGCCTTTTAGAAACCTGCCATCCGCCCATTGCAAGCGTATTCGCCAGCGCTTCGGTCATCGCAACCGACCGGTGTTGCCCGCCGGTGCATCCAAAGCCGATCGACAAGTGCCGCTTACCTTCGTCGCGATAGGCCGGCAGCAGAAAGGTGACCAGATTCGATATCTGACGGGTGAAGTCTGCGTGGCGCGGATCGGCCTCGATATAGGTCCGGACCTTTGGGTCGCGGCCATCTAGCCCGCGCAAGGCGTCGTCCCAATGAGGATTGCGCAGGAACCGGCAGTCAAAGACCATGTCGATGCCGCGCGGTACGCCACGTTTGTAAGAAAACGACTGGATCGACACGGCGAGCCGATCGGCGGGGTTCGGGTCGAACCAACGCTCGATTTCGGCACGCAGGTCGTGGGGGCTAAGATCGGACGTATCGATGAGCACGTCCGCTTGGGCGCGCAGTGGCGCCAGCAACTCCGGTTCGCGCGCAACGCCGGCTTCTGGCGCATCGGCAGGCGCGAGAGGGTGCCTTCTGCGGGTCTCCGAATAACGTCGCAACAGGACGTCGGTACGGCAGTCCAGATAGAGCAGTTCGGCCTGAAGCTCCGGCAGATCGGCGATGTGCACGATGAGGTTGAGGACCGCGTCGACCGAGAAGTCGCGATTGCGCACATCGAGGCCAAGCGCCAGTGGGCGGCCGCTTGGCGGCGCGTCGAACAACGCCGGCAGCAGTCGCATGGGCAGGTTGTCGATGGCCTCATAGCCGAGGTCCTCAAGCACGTTGATCGCGGTCGAACGGCCGGCGCCGGACGGTCCGGTGACAAGAACCAATCGCCAAGGATCCTGCGTTGCGGGCACAGCATTGCCCTGGCTTCGTTCGTCTCCGTCCATCAGACCTGCGCCCGTCCGCCTTTCAGATACTGCAGGATTGCAGGGCCAAAATGTAAGCTTTCGACCTTGTGAAGCAATGGCATGCGCTGGCCGAGGATGTCTGCAAACCGTTCCGGCGGCAAGCGCGCAGTCTCGGTATGATTAAGGTCGACGACCAGGTGCAGTCTCGCCGGCGAGGCGGGGGCGACGGAAAGCAGCCCGACGCCGCGCGCTTCGACCAATCCCCGGGTGGTCACCGAAGGGGACTGCGCGATGGGCCAGCCATCCGGCGCGATGACTTCGGTCATGTCGTCGGCGACGAGCTTGGCGCCGAAGGCCAAGAGCTCCAGCGCCAGCGCCGATTTGCCCGATCCCGACTTGCCTTGGATCAACACCGCACGGTCGTCTACCGACACACAGCTGGCGTGGAACAGCATTCGGCGCCACCTCCGACATATGAGGACTGCTCCGGGACGCCCGCGCAAGGCCAAAACTCAGATCGGCAGGCCCACAACAAAACGCGCGCCCAGCGGGTCCGAAGTGATGTCGGCATCGGTCGGGCGGATGTTTTCCGCCCAGATCACGCCGGAATGCGCCTCGACGATCTGCTTCGAAATCGCCAGCCCCAGACCGGAATTGTTGCCGAACTGGGTCTCGGGTCGGTGCGAGTAGAACCGGTTGAAGATCTTGGTCAACGCTTGTTCCGGAATTCCGGGTCCGGTGTCTTCAACCACGACCAGCACCCGGTTATCGCGCCGCCGGACCCAGACCCGGATCGCATCGCCCTCTTCGCAGAACGAAATCGCGTTTGAAATCAGGTTGACGAAGACCTGCGCGAGCCGCGCCTCGAGCCCGTGGATTTCGATCGCCTCGGACGGCATGTCCGAGATGAACTCGATGCCCTTTTCTTGCGCCTCATTGCCGAGATAGTCGGTCAGGTTGCGCAACATGGCGAGCAAATCGAAGGCTTCTTCGTCCTCCTTCACCAATTCGCTGTCGAGGCGAGAGGCATTCGAGATGTCGCTGACTAAGCGGTCCAGTCGGCGCACATCGTGCTCGATCACCTCCAACAGGCGCTCGCGCTGGTCGTCGCGCTTGGCAACCCGTAATGTGCCGATGGCAGAGCGCAGTGAGGCGAGCGGATTCTTGATCTCATGCGCCACATCTGCCGCAAACTGCTCGTTGGCGTCTATTCTTTCGTAAAGCGCGCCCACCATGCCGCGCATCGCCCCTGACAGCCGCCCGATTTCGTCGGGCCGGCCGGACAGGTCGGGGATCCGGACACGCGCGGGGCTCTTCTTGCGCGAATTGCGGTCACGCCCGACCTCAGCTGCGGCGGCGAGATCGGACAGTGGGTTGGCGATAGTCGAGGCAAGTACGAGGCTGAGGCCGATCGAGACCAAAATCGCAATAACGAACATCTGCAGCACTTGCTCACGTTCGCTGCGCACCAGGGCATCGATTTCGCCCGCAGCACTGGACAGCCCGACGACACCTACAGGGACGCCATCCTGCAAGATCGGCGCCGCAACCGAGAAGATCGTCAGTCCACTTCCCAGGACACCGCCCTTAACTTGAGTCTCGCCGGCAAGCGAGCCCGGCAAAAGCTCGGTCAAGTGGTCCGTTGCAGTCACTTGGGGTAGGTCGTTTCCGACCGACGAGAACAGGCCCGACAACTGATCCCAGACAGTGTTCAGGAAATCGGTTATGACGGTCGAACGGCCGTCATCGCCGAGGTCCGGTAATCCGCCAACCGGCGCGCGCGGCCTGCCCAAAGTGGAATCGATCAGGGAGCCGCTTGCGTCGTAGACATAGATTTCGATCCCAGGCGACAGTCGCAGTCCTGCAAGGGTCTCGGCCACGTCGACGCCGTCGCCGGCAGCCAAGTTCACCGGCGCACCTTGCGGAAGCTGCGCCTCGAATACGTCGGCGATCAGATGTGCCTCGGCCACCAGCCCGGTTTCGCGCTGCAGGACGAGGTTGTCGCGCACCGGGTTCAGCCACAGCACCCCGGCCACCAGCACCAGCAACGCCAGCAGATTGAAGGTGATAATCTTGCGCGCGAGAGGCGAAGTCTTGATCGCGATCACGCCGCGCGCCCGACGCCGCGCGCGGGCGGCGGCGTCGGTGTCGATCTGCGGTGTGACCCAGTCTTCGCCTAGGACAAGATCGTCGTCTCGAACCGGCTTTGCGTCCTTCACGTCTATTTCTGACGCGAGCGTCATTATTCCTCGTTGTACCTGTACCCGATGCCGTAGAGGGTTTCGATGGCCGAGAATTCCGAGTCGACCGAGCGCAACTTCTTGCGCAGCCGCTTGATGTGGCTGTCGATGGTGCGGTCGTCGACATAGACCTGGTCGTCATAGGCCACGTCCATCAGCTGATCGCGGGACTTCACGAAGCCGGGACGCTGGGCCAGCGCCTGCAACAGCAGAAACTCGGTGACGGTCAGCGACACGTCCAGGCCCTTCCACGTGACCGCATGGCGCAAGGGATCCATCGACAACTGGCCGCGGACCATGATTTTGCTGGCCTCGGTCTCGCCGACCTCGCCACTGTCGATCGCCTCCTGCCGACGCAAAAGCGCTCGGATGCGTTCGACCAGCAGGCGCTGCGAAAACGGCTTCTTGACGTAGTCGTCGGCGCCCATGCGCAGGCCCAGAACCTCGTCGATCTCGTCGTCCTTCGAGGTCAGGAAAATCACCGGCATGGTGGTCTTCTGGCGCACGCGCTGCAGCAGATCCATGCCGTCCATCCGCGGCATCTTGATATCGAACACGGCCATATCCGGCAGCCGCTTGTTAAATGCGTCCAGCGCCGCCTGGCCATCATTGTAGGTTTCGACCTCGAACCCTTCGGCTTCGAGAGTCATCGACACGGACGTCAGGATATTCCTGTCGTCGTCGACCAACGCAATCCTCGACATGGGAGGTTTCCTTATACTGCTCTGTTTGGTGCCTGCTTTTTGCCACATTGTTCCCATTCCGGCCTTTCGAATCAACTACTAAGTGCGAATCACCGGGATTCCCGGGAGCAATCACAGCCGAAAAATCGTAACCAATGGCTAATTTGCCTCACTTTGCGGCAACCGTGGGCCCGCGCTGCCGATGATTGCGCTAACCTTGGCATGGTTGCGCTAACTGTGCGTTTCCGTCCTGTTCACATGGAAAATCATCATGTTATAGGCCGCCACACTGGTGGGGTGACCGCCGGCGCGGCGCGATTTCGCCGCGGATATTGCAAAGAGACGCCGGATCTCCGGCGAGGGAGCGCACGAGATGGAAACTGGACGGGTCAACCCGCAGCACCGCTTGGAAGATCAGGGCATAACTGGGCTTGGCCATGTCTATTACAACCTTCTGGAGTCCGCGCTGATCCAGCAGGCGCTGACCCGGGGCGAGGGGCATCTGGGCAAGGGCGGCACGCTGTTGGTGGAGACCGGCAAGCATACCGGCCGGTCGCCAAAGGACCGGTTCATCGTGCGCACGCCGGGGCTCGAAGACACGATCTGGTGGGACAACAACGCCGGGATGGAGGCCGCGGCCTTCGACCGGCTGCATGCCGATATGCTCGAGCACATGAAGGGCCGCGATTACTTCGTCCAGGATCTCTATGGCGGCGCCGATCCGGCGCATCGGCTCGACGTGCGGGTGATCAACGAGCTGGCCTGGCACAACCTCTTCATCCGCCACATGCTGCGGCGTCCGGCGCGGGCGGAACTCGACGACTATGTCCCGCATTTCACGATCCTGAACTGCCCGAGCTTCAAGGCCGACCCCGACCGGCATGGCTGCCGGACCGAGACCGTAATCGCGTTGAACTTCGACAAAAAACTGATCCTGGTGGCCGATAGCGAATATGCCGGCGAGAACAAGAAATCGGTGTTTTCGGTGCTGAACTATCTGCTGCCGGAGCGCGGCATCATGCCGATGCATTGCTCGGCCAACCACGCGCCGGGCAATCCGGTCGACACGGCGATCTTCTTCGGGCTCTCGGGCACCGGCAAGACCACGCTGTCGGCGGATCCCGACCGGGTACTGATCGGCGACGACGAGCACGGCTGGTCCGAACGCGGCACCTTCAATTTCGAGGGTGGCTGCTATGCCAAGACCATCCACCTGAGCCAAGAGGCCGAGCCCGAGATCTACGCGACCACCGAAAAGTTCGCCACGGTGATCGAGAACATGGTCTATGACGGCGAGACGCTGGAGCTCGATTTCGACGACGACAGCCTGACCGCGAACATGCGCTGCGCCTATCCGCTGGACTACATCTCGAACGCCTCGGCGACGGCGCTTGGCGGGCATCCCAAGAACGTCATCATGCTGACCTGCGACGCTTTCGGCGTGCTGCCGCCGATCGCGCGGCTGTCGCCGGCGCAGGCCGAGTACCACTTCCTCAGCGGCTTCACCTCGAAGGTCGCCGGCACCGAGCGCGGTGTGACCGAGCCGCAGCCGACCTTCTCGACCTGCTTCGGCGCGCCGTTCATGCCGCGCCGGCCCGAGGTCTACGGCAACCTTCTGCGCGACAAGATCGCCAAGCACGGCGCGACCTGCTGGCTGGTCAACACCGGCTGGACCGGCGGCGCCTACGGCACCGGGTCGCGGATGCCGATCAAGGCGACGCGGGCGCTGTTGTCGGCGGCACTCGACGGCTCGTTGGCCGAGGCCGAGTTCCGCAAGGACCCCAATTTCGGCTTCGACGTGCCGGTGGCGGTGCCCGGCGTCGCCTCGATCTTGCTGGAGCCGCGGCGCACCTGGGACGACGGCGTGGCCTACGACGCGCAGGCCGCCAAACTGGTGGCGATGTTCGCCCAGAATTTCGCACAATACGAGACCCATATCGACGAAGACGTCAAAGCGGTCGCGATCGGGTAAACCCGACTTCCGGGCGTGGGGCGCCGCTGCTAGAATGCGGTCCATGCAGCGGGTCTTCCATGCTCTGTGCTTCGCTTTTCTGGCGGTCCTGGCGCCCGCCGACGCGGTGGCTGGCGTGACGGCGCCCGGGGCCAGCGGCTATGCCTACGGCTATTTCTGCGCGCTGGAACCGGTGGGCGAGCTCGAGGCCGAGGGCACGATCTCGGGCACCGTGTCGCTGATCGACGGGCCGCCGAACTTCATCCGCCAGGGTTCGCTGGTGCCGGCGCAGATCGGGGTGGGCTTCGGCATCCTGTTCGACGTGCTGCCGCGTTACATGGGGCCGGTGCGGGTCGAGGTCACGCATCCGCCGCTGGGTCCGAACGACGTGACCACCGAGGTCTGGATCTCGGACCTCGACGAAATCCGGGACAATTACATCGGGTTCTCTTTCGATTTGCCCTACGAGCTGCGCGAGGGCCGCTGGGGCTTTCGCGGGACCGCCAATGGCAGGCTGGTCTTCGAGGCGTTCTTCAACGTAGTCGATCCCGGCATCCTGCCGCCGGTCGACTGCGGCCTCGGCGCGCTGCATTCCTGAAACTGGGCTGACGAATGGGGGGTGGCGTGGGACGGGTATTGCCTTTTGTAGAGAAGAGCCGCGCCATCGCCGACCCGCGGGGTGGCGATCCGACGTGTGTTCGGGTGTGCTTGATGGCTGTCGAGTCCGTAGGACCGCGCGCGGTGCGAAGGTGTCGACAAATCGCCACCCCTCCGGGGGCGGGTCGGCGATGGCGCGGCGGCCTGCGGCCTTGATTCCGCGCCTGGGGCG
>JASJCA010000067.1 GCA_030066215.1 Rhodobacter sp.
TTCGACCGCAAGATGCTCGAGGCGCTGGTCTGCCCGCAGACCCACGCGGTGCTGACCTACGACGCCGAGCGGCAGGAGCTGATCTCGAAGGCCGCCCACCTGGCCTACCCGATCCGCAACGGCATCCCGGTGATGCTTATCGACGAGGCCCGCGCGCTGGATTAGAGCCGGCAAGGCGCTTCGGAACGCCTTGTCTGCGATCAGATCGGCTTGCCCTGCAGCAGCCGCGGCACGTCGCCGGTCAGCCCGGCGGCCTCGCGGATCAGGCCGCGGCGCAGGCCCGGCAGCGCGTTGACCAGCCCCAGCCCCAGGTCGCGGCCCAAGCGCAACAGGCTGTTATCGTTGGAAAACAGGCGGTTGAAGCCGTCGGTGGCCAGCGCCAGCGCGGCGGTGTCGAAGCGGCGCCAGCGCTGGTAGCGTTCCAGCACGTCGAGCCGGCCGATGTCCTCGCCGCGCCGATGCGCCTCGGCCAGAACCTGGGCCAGCGCGCCGATATCCTTCAGGCCCGCGTTCAGGCCCTGCCCGGCGATCGGATGCACCCGGTGCGCGGCGTCACCCAAAAGCGCCACCCGCGGCGCGGCGAAGCGATGCGCGAGCGACAAGGTCAGCGGATAGGTGAAACGCTGGCCAGCCAACGCGATCTCGCCCAGGAAATCGCCGATCCGCGGCCGCAGCGCACCCAGATAGCCGGCGTCGTCGAGGCCCTGGATCCGGGCCGCCTCGGCCTCTGTCTCGGTCCAGACGATCGAGGCGCGATTGCCGGTCAGGGGCAGGATCGCCAGCGGCCCCGGCGGCATGAAGAACTGGTGCGCGCAGCCGCCATGCGGGCGCGCGTGCGCGATGGCGCACACGAGCGCGGTCTGGCCATAGGCCCAGCCCATCCGGCCGATCCCGGCACGCCGCGCGGTGGGCGATTGCGGACCGTCGGCGCCCACCAGCACCCGCGATGCATGCGCCGTGCCGTCGCCGAGGGTCACTGTCACCGACGCGTCGCCCACCTCATGGCCCGTGACCGCCCGGCCGGAAATCTGCTCGATCGCCGGGGTCTCGGCAATCGCGGCCAGAAGCGCGCGGCGCAGGTGCCGATCCTCGACCATAAACCCCATCGGGCCTTCCTCGATCTCGGCATGGTCGAATTCAAGCACGAAGGGCGACGGCCCCTCGCCGGCGCGCCCGTCGGTGACCCTGATCTGCAGGATCGGCTGCGCCGCGTCGCCGATCGCGGGCCAGATCCCCAAGGCGTCCAGCAGCCGCTTCGAGGCATGGGCCAGCGCGTAGCTGCGTCCGTCGAAGCCGGCGTCGGCGCGCACGTCCTCGCCCAGCCGGTCGACAAGCGTCACCGTCAGCCCGGCCTGGGCCAGGGCCAGCGCCAGGGCAGAGCCGTTCAGCCCGCCGCCGGCGATCAGAACGTCGCGCACCGTGTCCATGGCGCGCAATATGCGCCGCGGCCGGGCATTGTCCATGCGCCGCGCTGCCGCTACCGTCGCGCGGAAACGGGGCGGGAGGCCGGCATGGCGGAGGACTGGCTGAGGATGACGGCGGCGGATCTGGGCCGCGGGATCGCCGGTGGCGGCATCGACCCCGTGGCGCTGGCCGAGGCCCATCTCGACGCCATCGACGGCCACCCGTTGCGCGACCGGATCTATGCCCGCCTGACGCCGGAGCGTGCGCTGGCCGAGGCCACGGCGGCGCGCGACCGCGCCAGGGTCGGCCGCCGGCTCGGCCCGCTCGACGGGGTGCCGGTGTCGTGGAAGGACCTCTTCGACACCGCCGGAGTGGCGACCGAGGCCGGCTCGGCGCTGCTCGCCGGCCGGGTGCCCGCGCGCGACGCGTTGGTCTTGCGCAATGCCACCGCCGCGGGGCTCGTCTGCCTGGGCAAGACGCATATGTCGGAGCTGGCGTTTTCCGGCCTCGGCTACAACCCGGTGACCGACACCCCGCCGGCGCTGCACGATCCCGAGGCGGTGCCGGGCGGGTCGTCGTCGGGCGCGGCGGCCTCGGTGGCGTTCGGGCTGGCGGCGGCAGGGATCGGCTCGGACACCGGCGGATCGGTGCGGGTGCCGGCGGCGTGGAACGATCTGGTCGGGCTGAAGACCACCGCCGGCCGGCTGCCCTTGACCGGTGTGGTGCCGCTGGCGGCGCGCTTCGACACCGTCGGCCCGCTCTGCCGGTCGGTCGAGGATGCCGCCCTGCTGCTGGCAGCCCTCGAAGGCACGGTGCCGCCGGATCTCGAAGGCGCGACACTAAAAGGCGCCCGGCTGATGGTTCTCGACACCGTGGCAACGGAGGATCTGCGCGACGCCCCGCGCGCCGGCTTCGACGGTGCGGTGACGCGGCTCCAGGCCGCCGGCGCGACCGTCGAGCACCGCGCGGTGCCGCTGGTGTCGGACGCGCTGGCGCTATCGCCGGCGCTCTATGCGCCCGAGGCCTACGCCACCTGGAAGGACACCATCGAGGCCGACCCCGACAAAATGTACGGCGAAATCCTCGCCCGGTTCCGCAGCGGTGCGGGGGTTTCGGCGGTGGACTACGTGCAGGCCTGGCAGACGCTGGACCGCCTGCGCGAGGACTGGCACCGGGCGGTGGCGGGCTTCGACGCGGTGCTGGTGCCGACGGCCGCCAACCTGCCGCCCAAGCTCGCCCGGCTGACCGGCGAGCCCGACTATTACGTCACCGAGAACCTCCTGACCTTGCGCAACACCCGGATCGGCAACCTTTTGGGCCTCTGTGCGCTCACTCTACCGACGGGCGTACCGGCCACCGGCCTCTCGCTTCTTTGCCCGCCGATGGCCGAGGAACGTCTATTGCGCCTGGGCATAGCCGCCGAGGCCGCGCTGGCGTAAAAGTCACAATTCGCGCCCACAAGGCCCGAATTTCGCAGGGAATTTCTGGACCGAACCGCCATTGCCGGGTATCGTGAGCGCAAACGGGGCACCCATGACCCCGTGACCCGAGGCAGTTACAGCGTTGCGATGACGTTTCCCGAGCGGTTTTCGAACCTGCCAGACTATGCGTTTCCGCGCCTGCGGGCGCTGCTCGACGGCCATGCACCGGGGGCCGCGCCGATTGCGATGTCGATCGGCGAGCCGCAGCACGCCTTTCCCGACTGGATATCCGGGATCATCGCCGAGCATGCGCACGAGTTCGGCAAATACCCGCCGAACGACGGCACGCCGGAACTGTTGAACGCGATCGCGGGCTGGATCGCACGCCGCTACGGCGTGCAGGTCGCCCTCGACCGTCAGATCATGGCATTGAACGGCACGCGCGAGGGCCTGTTCAACGCCTGCCTAGCGCTCTGTCCGGAAACCTCGCGCGGCGGGCTCAGGCCCGCCGTCCTTACACCCAACCCGTTCTATCAGGTCTACGCTGTGGCCGCGCTCGCCGTGGGGGCAGAGCCGGTCTACGTGCCGGCAAGCACCGAAACCGGGTTTCTGCCCGATTACGGCGGCTTGCCGGCCGACCTGCTGGACCGGGTCGAGATCGCCTATCTCTGTTCGCCGTCGAATCCGCAAGGCGCGGTGGCGACGCGCGACTATTGGGCGGCGCTGATCGAGCTGGCCGAGATGCACGATTTCCGCATCTTCGCCGACGAATGCTATTCCGAGCTCTACCGCGCCGAGCCGCCCTGCGGCGCGCTGCAGGTGGCCAGCGAAATGGGCGCCGCGCCCGAACGTGTGGTGATCTTCCACTCGCTGTCGAAGCGGTCGAACCTGCCCGGGCTGCGCTCGGGCTTCGTCGCCGGCGGGCCCGACAGCATCGCCCGGATCAAGCAGCTGCGGGCCTATGCCGGCGCGCCGCTGCCGATGCCCTTGCAGCGGGTGGCCGAGCGGGTCTGGGCCGATGAAACCCATGTCGAGGTCAACCGCGGGCTCTATGCCGAGAAATACGCCATCGCCGACGAGATCTTCGCCGGGGTGGAAGGCTACCGCCCGGTCGAGGCCGGGTTCTTTCTGTGGCTGCCGGTCGCCGATGGCGAGGCGGCGGCGCTGAAGCTTTGGACCGAGACCGGGGTGCGGGTCCTGCCGGGCGGCTATCTGGGCCGCGCGCTGGACGGGCACAACCCCGGCCAGGGCTATATCCGGGTCGCGATGGTGGCCCCGAGGGACGACTTGCAGCGCGGGCTGATCCGCCTCCGCGACTGCCTTTACGGGTGAGGACGAGGGTTTTCGATGGCAACATATCAGGTCAGACAGCGCGAGCGGCTCTTGGACAGCAAGACACAGGCCATGGTCGAACGGCGCAGCCGCGAGCTCTTTGGCCTGGCGCTGCTGGTGCTGGGCGTGCTTACGGCGATGCTGCTGGGGTCTTATGTGCCCGACGACCCGAGCTGGCTGTCGGCCACCGCCGAGCCGGCGCAGAACCTGCTGGGACGCTTCGGCGCCTCGATTGCCTCGCCCTTGTTCATCATCGTCGGCTGGGGCGCCTGGGGCTTCGCTGCGGTGTTTCTGGTCTGGGGCCTGCGGCTGGTGACCCATATCGGCGCCGACCGCGCGCTCGGCCGGGTGATCTACGCCCCGATCGCCATCGCGCTGGTGTCGGTCTACGCCTCGACCCACGCGCCGACCAGCGTTTGGACCCACGCCTTCGGGCTCGGCGGCCTCTTCGGCGACACGCTCGCCGGGGCGATCCTGAACATCGTGCCGGTCTCGGCGGCCTTCGGGATCAAGATGATGGCGCTGGTCGTGGCGCTGGCGGCCGCGGGCATGTGGCTTTACGTCCTTGGCGTCGACATGCGCGAGTTGCGCGGCGTGGCGCGGTTTCTGGGCGTCGGCTTCATCCTGGCCTATGCCGGGCTCTTGCAGATGCTCGGGCGCGGCGCGGCCGGCGCGGCGCGCGGCACCGCCCGTCTGGTGGCGCGCCGGGCCGAACGCCGGGCCGCCCGGCGCGAGGCCGCCGATGAGGCCGCCGCCGCGGCGATGGAGGCCCCGGTGCAGCGCCCCACGCCCCGTCCCGAGCCGCCGCTGCACCTCCACGACGACGCCGAAGAGCCGCCGGCGCCCAAACCCGGCCTGCGCCTACGCCTGCACGGCCTGGTCAAACGCGCGCCGATGCCCGAGCCGGAATTGGTCGACCCCGAGCCGACCGCCCCAGAGGCCGACTTCGCAGGCGACGAGCGCATCAAGGCCAAGATCGCCGACGTGATTAAAAACCGCGTGCGGCAACCAGCGGTCTATGCCGGCCGCCGCGAGCCGCCGGTGCTGCGCCAGACCGCCATCCCGCCGGCGCCCACCGCCGCGCCCGAACCGTCGGTCAGCGCCGCCGCCGCGCCCGACCCCGCGCCCGATGCCGCACCGGAGCCGCCCGCCGCCGCACTTGAGCCGCTCTTGGCCACGCCGATCTTCGACACAGACGCCGCCCCCGCCCGCAGCGCCGAGCCGCCGCGCGCGGTGGTCCAGCACGGCGCCAAGAAGCCCAGCCCGTCGCGCAAGGCCCAGGCCGAAGCCGAGCCGCAGCTGCAGTTCGAAGACCGTATGGCCGCCTACGAACACCCGCCGCTGTCGCTTTTGACCAACCCGATCGAGATCCAGCGCCACCACCTCAGCGACGACGCGCTGGAGCAGAATGCGCGGATGCTCGAATCGGTGCTCGACGATTACGGCGTGCGCGGCGAGATCGTCAGCGTCCGTCCCGGCCCGGTGGTCACGATGTACGAACTGGAACCCGCGCCGGGGCTGAAAGCGAGCCGCGTCATCGGCCTGGCCGACGACATCGCCCGGTCGATGTCGGCCTTGTCGGCCCGGGTCTCGACGGTGCCGGGCCGGTCGGTGATCGGCATCGAACTGCCCAACGCCAACCGCGAAAAGGTGGTCCTGCGCGAGATCCTGTCGGCCCGCGACTTCGGCGATTCGAACATGCGCCTGCCGCTCGCCTTGGGCAAAGACATCGGCGGCGACCCGGTGGTCGCGAACCTCGCCAAGATGCCGCATCTTCTGATCGCCGGCACCACCGGCTCGGGCAAGTCGGTGGCGATCAACACGATGATCCTGTCGCTTCTCTACAAGCTGACGCCCGAGGAATGCCGGCTGATCATGATCGATCCCAAGATGCTGGAACTCTCCGTCTACGACGGAATTCCGCATCTTCTCTCGCCCGTCGTCACCGACCCGAAAAAGGCCGTGGTGGCGCTGAAATGGGTCGTGGGCGAAATGGAGGACCGCTATCGCAAGATGTCGAAGATGGGGGTGCGCAACATCGAGGGCTACAACGGCCGGGTCGCCGATGCGCTCAGCCGCAACGAGATGTTCAGCCGCACCGTGCAGACCGGGTTCGACGACGACACCGGCGAGCCGATCTTCGAGACCGAGGAATTCGCGCCCGAGAAGATGCCGTTCGTGGTGGTGATCGTCGACGAGATGGCCGATCTGATGATGGTCGCCGGCAAAGAGATCGAGGCCTGCATCCAGCGCCTGGCGCAGATGGCGCGGGCCTCGGGCATCCACCTGATCATGGCCACCCAGCGGCCCTCGGTCGACGTGATCACCGGCACGATCAAGGCCAACTTCCCGACCCGGATCTCGTTCCAGGTCACCTCGAAGATCGATTCGCGCACCATTCTGGGCGAACAGGGGGCCGAGCAGCTTCTGGGCATGGGCGACATGCTCTATATGGCCGGCGGCGCCAAGATCACCCGGGTGCACGGGCCCTTCGTTTCGGACGAAGAGGTCGAAGAGATCGTCAGCTACCTGAAGGCCTACGGGCCGCCGGACTATGTCGGCGGCGTGGTCGAGGGGCCCGACGAGGAAAAGGAAAGCGACATCGACCTGGTCCTCGGCCTCGGCGGCAACACCGACGGCGAGGACGCGCTTTACGACCAGGCGGTGGCGATCGTGGCCAAGGACCGCAAGTGCTCGACCTCCTATATCCAGCGCAAGCTCGCGATCGGCTACAACAAGGCCGCGCGGCTGGTGGAACAGATGGAGGACCAAGGTCTGGTGACTCCCGCCAACCACGTCGGCAAGCGTGAGATTCTATTGCCCGAGCCAGCTTGAGCCGCCCAAGGTTCGGTAGGCCTCGGCGGCCAAACCCTCGACGAGGGTTTGCGCCCAGGATTTCGGGGAAATCCTGACTCGCGCCGGTACCGCCGGCAAATCTCCGCCCGCCGCAGCGATTGCCGCGTGCAACCGGGCGCGCGACTGCCTAGATTGGGACCATGAAACGCCGCACCTTCCTTCTGGCCCCGCTTCTGATGGCGCTGGCCCAGCCTGCGCTGGCCGACAAGTTGTCGCTGAACCAGATCTCGTCCTATCTCAACGGGCTGAAGACGGTGAAGGGTGCCTTCACCCAGATCAACGACGACGGCACCATCGCCACCGGCACGATCTACATCAAGCGCCCCGGCCGGGTGCGGTTCGAATACGACCCGCCCGAGGCGGCGCTGGTGATGGCCGGGGGTGGCCAGGTGGCGATTTTCGATCCCAAATCGAACCAGCCGCCCGAGCAATACCCGCTGAAGCGCACGCCACTGAACCTGATTTTGGCGCGCAACGTCAATCTGGGGCGCGCCAACATGGTCGTCGGGCATGCGTACGACGGCACCTCCACCTCGGTGGTGGCCCAGGATCCCGAGAACCCCGATTACGGTACCATCCGGCTGGTCTTCACCGGCCCGCCGGTGCAGCTCCGGCAATGGGTGATCACCGGCGGAGACGGCAGCCAGACCACGGTGATCCTGGGCGATGTCGAAGAGGGCGTGCAGATGGCCTCGTCGCTCTTCAATATCCCCATCGAGGTCGAAAAGCGCCAGCGCTGAGCCCTCCGTCCGCGCCACGCCCGCCGGCCGGCAGTTCTGGCGCCCGAGCCCGCCCAAAACGACGCCGCCCTGCGAAAGTTAACGCCTGCCGCAACGCCCTCAACGACTTGCCGCACCGCGGCTTAACTTTCTGCAGAGCGGAATGTTTCGCGCGCGAAACATCCGCGGGTCGGCGGCCTGCTGTTCGCACACGCCCGAATGTGTCGTCACGCGACGCTCGACTCGCCGCGCCGTCGCCAACCCGTGGGGTGGCGAGCCGACCTCTGAGCGGTGGCGCTTTATGGCCGTTGTGTCCGTAGGACCTCGAGCGATGCACCGGTGTCGACAAATCGCCACCCCTCCGCGGCGGGTTGGCGATGGCGCGGCGGCGCTGCGCGCCTTAATCCCACGCCGGCCTCGGGACAGCACTCCGACATTCCGCCGCCTCAAAGCACCCGGCAGCGGCGAAGCTGCTGCTCGTACATCGCCGCCCGCTCCTGAAGCCGGTCCGCCACCCGTAGAAGCCATGGCTTGGCGTTGTAGCTGCCGCGCAGATAGCCGGTTTGGCCCTCGTGATAGGCCAGGTACTGGTTGCGGGCGTCGGTGACCGGCACGCCGGTGCGCTCTTCGGTCTTGGTCATGTACCAGCCCATGAAATCAGCCGCATCGCGGATGTCGTCTCGACTGGCGCGCCGTCTGCCGGTGTCGTCGAGATATTCCTCCCAAGTCCCGTCCAGCGCCTGGCTGTAGCCATAGGCCGACGATTGCCGCCCCATCGGGATCACGCCAAGGACGTACCGCAACGGCGTGCGTGCGTCGCCGTCGAATTTCGACTCGTGATAGATCGTGGCCATCTGCACGTGCACCGGCACGCCCCAGCGCCGCTCGGTCCGCTTGAAGGCCTTCAGGTAATTCGGCCGCTGATTGACGATCGAACACGCGTCGTCGAGGTTGCGCGGCGGCGCTTCTTCGCCGCCCCCGCCGCCGCAGCCCGCGGCGAACGCCAATAGCACCAGTGCGCGGAGGAACCTGCCCATTCGCCTCTCGCTGTCATTATTTTGCCACAAGATACTGCAAAGCCGTCTGAAAAGAAACGACATTTGCGCCGCAGCGGATCACATTTCCGGGTCCAGCGGAAAGCGCCCGCGCGCCAGGCCCGCCGGCGCAGCGCAGCCCGGGTTTAGGCCGCGCCCCTACACCTGCCCCGCGCCCACTGTCGGGCCGGGGTCCACAGACTGTTTCCCCCAAAAAACCCTGCTTTGCATGGACAAATCCGGGTGCAAGGGTCTAGACAGGTCGGATAGGGGGTGCCGTGCCATGCTGAAGACTCGTGCGAAATATCACCTCGGCCAGGTCGTCCGTCACAAGAAACATCCCTTCCGCGGCGTGGTCTTCGACGTCGACGCGATGTTCTCCAACACCGAAGAATGGTACGACGCGATCCCCGAAGACAGCCGCCCGTCGAAGGATCAGCCGTTCTATCACCTTCTGGCCGAAAACGACCACAGCTACTACGTGGCCTATGTGTCCGAGCAGAATCTGGTGGCGGATTACTCGGGCGAGCCCGTCGATCACCCCGACCTGCCCGATCTCTTCGGCGATTTCGAGGATGGGCACTACCCGCTGCATTTCCAACTGAATTAATCGGCGGGGCGCGGCCCAGTTTTACCCGTCGTCGGTCTCGATCGGCGCACCGGCATCCCGCCAGGCACTGAATCCGCCCGCGAGCTCTGCGATGTCCTCGACGCCCATCGCCTGCAAAGCATCGACCGCCAGAGCCGAGCGCCAAGCACTGGCGCAAAACAGGATCAGCGTCTTTCCGTTCGCCAGCGCCGGCTTGTGATAGGGGCTCGACGGGTCGATCCAGAACTCCAGCATGCCGCGCGGCGCATGGAAGGCACCGGGGATGCGTCCCTCGCGGTGCAACTCGCGGATGTCGCGGATGTCGACCAGCTGGGCTTCGCCCGCCTCGACCCTGGCACGGGTGTCCTCGACGCCAAGGCTGGCGATCTGGGTCTTGGCCTCGGCGACCATTTCCTTCACTGGACGGATCGGCATCGCCAGTCTCCCTAATACCCCAGCGCGCAACCGTCCTTGCGCGGATCCGAGCCGCCCTCGAGCACGCCTGTATCGTGGTCGATGCGGATCGCCTGGGCGCCGCCGATGCCGTTCAAGGGCATCACGACCTTGTGGCCCCGGTCGGCCAGATCCTGGCGCACAGCGTCGCTATAGCCCTTCTCGACCTTCATGTCGCCGAACTCATCGAAACAGCGCGGCGCGTCGATGGCGGCCTGCGGGTCGAGCCCGAAGTCAACGAGGTTGCTGACGAATCGCGCGTGCCCGGTCGACTGGTATTGCCCGCCCATCACCCCGAACGACATCGTCACCTTGCCATTCTCGCGCAGCATGGCCGGAATGATCGTGTGCATCGGGCGCTTGCCGGGGTTGGCCTCGTTCGGGTGGCCGTCTTCCAGCGTGAATCCGGCCCCGCGGTTATGGAACAGGATGCCGAATTTGGAACTGGCCAAGCCACAGCCGAAGTCCTTGAAGATCGAATAGATCAGCGACACCGCCATCCGGTCCTTGTCGACCACGGTGATGTAGATCGTGTCGGTGTGAACCGCCTCGGTCGGCGGATTGGGGCTTGGCATCGCGCGGGCGGGGTCGATCAGGCCGGCCAGCCGCACCGCGGTGGCGGGGTCGAGTATATGGTCCAACCGGGTCACATGATCGGCGTCCGCAACGAACCGGTTGCGGGCGTCATAGGCGAGCTTGGTGGCCTCGGCTTCGATATGGGCGCGGTCCGCGCCGACGGGGTCCATCGCGGCCAGGTCGAACTGCGCCAGGATGTTGCCCAGCAGGATCGCGGCCGCGCCTTGGCCGTTCGGCGGGTGTTCGACCAGTTCCGTGCCCTTGTAATCGCCGCTGATCGGGTCGGCATAAGTACAGGCAGTCTCGGCGAAGTCCTGCAGGGTATGGACACCGCCGAGGGCCCTTAGCGAGGCCACCATGTCCTCGGCGATCTCGCCGTCATAGAACCCCTCGCGGCCTTGGTCGGCGATGCGGCGCAGCACCTCGGCCTGCTTGGCATGCCGAAAGACCTGGCCGGCGGCGGGCGCCCGGCCGTCGATCGAATAGAACGCCTGCGCCGCGCCCTGCAGCTTGGCCACGTGGTGATGCCAGTCGAAGGCAACACGCGGGGCCACCGGCACGCCTTCCTCGGCATAGCGGATGGCCGGGGCGAGCACGGCGTCGAGGCCCTTCAGACCGTAATCCGTCGACATCTGGCAAAACGCATCGACGGCGCCGGGAACCGTGACCGGATCCGCTGTGTTCAGCGGCATTTCGTCATGCCCCGCGGCGCGCAGGGCCGCGCCGGACAGTCCGGCCGGGGCCCGGCCCGAGCCGTTCAGCGCCACGATGCGTTCGTCGCCTGCCGGCTTGATCAACGCGAACATGTCGCCGCCGATTCCGGTCATCTGCGGCTCGCAGAGCCCCAATAGAACCGCCCCGGCAATGGCCGCGTCGGCAGCGTTTCCACCGCTCTGCAGGATGTCGATAGCGACCTTGGCGGCCAGCGGGTGCGAGGTGGCGCACATGCCATTGGTGGAAAACACCGGAGAGCGCCCCGGCAGGTGGAAATCACGCATGATTGCCCCGGCGAGAGTTTCGCGCGACCCTAGTCAAATTCGGCGGAAATACCAGCCCCTCGAAGCTGCATGGCCCCGACGCCGCGACTGGGTGGGGGCAATGACTACGCGGCGCCGGGGGAAGCCATGCAGCTACCCTGTCTGGATGCCACCGGATTGCGGCTGCCATTGGGGCGCATTGCGGCGATTTCGGGGTTTGATGCGGCGGGGGCTGGGCAACAGGCCGTCCCGATGCTGCGACAGGGCCGAGGCGCTCGGCGCGGGGCGACCGCTTGGCCGCAGGGTCGCCGCCTTGGGCGAGAACCGCCGGATCCTGCCTGTCCCGCCATGCAATGGCCCGTCCGGCCTGCCCGCGCCGGTTACCCGGTCCGGCAGCGCTCGGCGCGGTCACGCGCTGCCGAACCCACGTCTGCGTGATCGACAACGCTGCCAACACGCCTCGTCGAGTCGCGTCGACGTGGCGCGCGCATCGCGAGATCACACGGCCTCGGCGCCAGGGGCACATGGTCGTCGTCCGGTCGGTCCGAGTCCCGGCACTTATTTCCCAGGACGGCCGCGTTGCTGCCCCGTCGCGACCTGTGCCAAACCCCGTCATATCTGCCAAATCCGTGGTTTCGGTCAACGGCCGGACAGGTGCCAGGGTGCCGTCCGGACGCGGCGCCGTTGTGACCTCCGACTGCGCCGCGCTGGCGGCTTGCGTGCGTTGAGCTGGCATATGGCGTCGTAAGAGCTTTCGTTCGTTTCGGCGGCGACTATCGTTCGGGCCACCTGGTCGTCGATCGACCGGTCCGCGCTAGGCCACGGCATCTCCGGTTTGGTGTGGGACCTCGAACCGCAACCGGTTCCAGCCGTCGTCGCGGTGATAACTCAACCTCCGCGCCAGCGTGCGGATCATGAACCAGCCGAAGCCGCCTTCGGGCAAATCTTCCAAACCTGTGCCGAGTTCGGCGGGCCGTCCGTCCGGCAACGTGCCGCCGGGCATCGGCGCGCCGTCGTCAAGAACCTCGCAGACCAGCCCATGGCCGTTCAGCGTGGTTTCCAGCCGGATCGCACCGTCTTCGCGTCCGGCCTGCGCATGCTCGACGACGTTGTTCAGCGCCTCGGCCAGCACCTGCTCGGCCACGTCCCAAAGCTCAGGATCGATGCCGCGCCCGCGCCATGCGGCGGCAAGCCCGGCAAGCGCGTCGCGCACTGCCAGGGGCGTTGCCGCAAGCCCAATGCACTCCGCCGCCGGCGGGTCTGCCAACATCGCCTAGCTGGCCTTCGCCAGACCGGCCATTGCGTCCGCTGCTTGGGCGTGGATGGTGAAAACGGTGTCCATCCGCGTCAGCCGGAACACCTTTTCCACTGTCGGCGTCAGAGCGGCGAGTTCCAGCTTGCGGTTTGCGCCGAGCTGCTTCATCGCCGCGACGACCGCGCCCAGGCCAGAGCTGTCGAGGAACTCCACCTGGCCCAGGTCCAACACCACGCGGCCGGGCCCCTCGCCGGCCAGTTCGCGCAGCCTGTCCTTGAATTGAATCGCCACCGCCGCGTCGATCCGCGGCTCTTCCACCGTCACCAAAACCGCCTCGCCGAACTCCTGCCGTGCCAGCCGCATCGTATTCTCCTCATCCGATTCCCGGCCTAGCCCTAGACGAGTTTCGTTACCATTCGGTATGCACACACCGGACTGGAATCGAAGGAGAGCGGCATGCGGGATGTGGTGATCGCCGGGGCGGCGCGGACGCCGATGGGCGGGTTTCAGGGCGTGTTCTCGGGCCTCGCGGCGCCGGAGCTGGGCGGTGTGGCGGTCAAGGCTGCGATCGACGCCGCGGGCGCGGGCAGCGTTGACGAGGTGATCCTGGGCTGCGTGCTGCCTGCCGGCCTGGGCCAGGCGCCGGCGCGCCAGGCGGCGTTCCGGGCCGGGCTCGGCGAAGAGGTGCCCGCCACCACGCTCAACAAGATGTGCGGATCGGGCATGAAGGCGGCGATGATCGGCTTCGACCAGATCGCGCTCGGCCAGACCGACACCGTGGTGGCGGGTGGCATGGAAAGCATGACCAACGCGCCGTATCTGTTGCCGAACATGCGCGGCGGGGCGCGGCTTGGCCACGGCCGGGCGATCGACCACATGTTTCTCGACGGGCTCGAGGACGCCTATGACGCGGGCCGCCTGATGGGCACTTTCGCCGAGGACTGCGCCGAGGCGTTCCAGCTGACGCGCGAGGCCCAGGACGCTTATGCCATTGCCTCGCTCGACCGCGCGCTCGCGGCGCAGACGACGGGCGCCTTCGACGCCGAGATCGCGCCGGTCACGGTCAAGGGCCGCAAGGGCGAGACCTTGGTGCGGCAGGACGAACAGCCCGGCAGGGCCGCGCCCGAGAAGATCCCACATTTGAAGCCCGCCTTCCGCAAGGACGGCACGGTGACGCCGGCCAATTCCTCGTCGATCTCGGACGGCGCGGCGGCGCTGGTTCTGGCGGCCGAGGAATCGGCAGAGGCTCAGGGCCTGGCCGCGCGGGCACGGATCGTCGGCCATGCCGGCCACGCCCAGGCGCCGGGCTGGTTCACCACCGCGCCGATCCCGGCGGCGCAGAAACTGCTGGACCGGATCGGCTGGACCAAGGACGACGTCGACCTGTGGGAGGTCAACGAGGCCTTCGCGGTGGTGCCCATGGTGTTCATGCGCGAGATGGGGATCGGCCACGACGTGGTCAACGTCAACGGCGGCGCTTGTGCTTTGGGCCACCCGATCGGCGCCTCGGGCGCGCGAATCGTCGCGACGCTCTTGAACGCGCTGGAAACACAAGGCCTGAGGCGCGGCGTCGCGGCGATCTGCATCGGCGGCGGCGAGGGTACGGCGATCGCCATCGAACGGCTCTAGGTACTCCCTGACGACGCGGGGGCGGGCGGCCCCTGACCCGACACGACACGAGGCACCGAATGCGCGTTGACTATCCGACACTGGCCAAGACCGTCGCGGCGCTGACCGCGGGCGAGCACGATCCGGTTGCACTGATGGCCACGGTCGTTTGCGAGCTGCACCACGCCGACGACCGGTTCGACTGGACCGGATTCTATCGCGTTGTGGCGCCGGGCGTGCTGAAGATCGGGCCCTATCAGGGCGGGCATGGCTGCCTGACGATCCCGTTCGACCGCGGCGTCTGCGGTGCGGCGGCGCGGACCGGGAAGGTGCAGATCGTCGCCGACGTCGAGGCATTCGCGGGCCACATCGCCTGTTCGTCGACGACGCGGTCGGAGATCGTGCTGCCGGTGTGGGATGCCGACGGGCAACTTCTGGGCGTCTTAGACGTCGACAGCGACCGGCCGGAAGCCTTCGAACAGGCCGATGCCGAAGGACTGGGCGCGATCCTGCGCCAGGTTTTCGGCCGGGCATGACCGAACTCTATGCTCCGCCCGACGCCCCGCTTGCGGTGATTCATGTGGATCATCAACTGCTTGCGGTCGACAAGCCGAGCGGGCTTTTGTCGGTGCCGGGCCGGGGCGCGCATCTGGCCGACTGCCTGCTGGCCCGGGTCCAGGCGGTCTATCCCGAGGCGCTGCTGGTGCATCGGCTGGACCGCGATACCTCGGGCGTGATGGTCTTCGCCCTGACGCCGCAGGCGCAACGGCATTTGGGTCTGCAATTCGAGAAACGGCAGGCGAAAAAGACCTATGTGGCCCGGGTGTGGGGCCGGCTGGAGCCGAGGGCGGGCGTCGTGGATCTTCCGCTGATCGTCGATTGGCCGAACCGGCCGTTGCAGAAGGTGGATGTCGAGGCCGGGCGCGAGGCGGTCACCGAGTGGAAGGTTCTGAAGTACAATCAAGCGGATACGCGGGTACGGCTGATGCCGCGGACCGGGCGCAGCCACCAGCTGCGGGTGCATATGAAAGAGATCGGCCACCCGATCCTGGGCGACCCGTTCTATGCCTCCGGCCCGGCCCGCGACGCCCCCCGCCTGATGCTGCATTCCGAGTCGCTGCGCCTACGTCACCCGGACGGCGGCGCGGGCGTCACCTTCAAGGCCAGAGCGCCGTTTTGAAGGCACATCAGCCGGATAGGACTTGCGTGCGAGTCTTGGCAGCCACGCGGCGGCGCTGCGTGCATAGTGCCTGCGCCTAAGGCGGGCTTTGACATGCGCTCGAAGCCAAAACGAACCGCCAATTTGCGCCGCCCTTTGGGACCGCACGCGACTATCCCTACGAGGCTGTCGGAGCGGGGCAAACCGACGTTGCATCGCCTTCGAGCTGCAGCTAGGGAAAGCAGTATGGCGATGATGCTTCGGATACTGTCGATCGCACTTCTGGCCGCGTGCAGCGCCAGCGCGAACCCGAGCCGGATCGTCCAGGAATTTCACTTCGCGAAGGAACACGACAGCGATCTGGCCCTGCAGCGGGCGGCTTTCGGGTTCCTCAAAGGCCGATCGAGGCAGGACGCCCTGGACTTTCTGATCGCCGATGGATTTGCGTGTGCAGAAGCGGTTTGCACATACCGAATCGTGGATCGGGAGCGCTTTGCCGAACGGGCCTTCGGGATCGGGCCGCCGCGGGGCGCGATGTCGAGGGCCGAGTTCCGGCGCAACATCGTTCGGTCTTTCGAAATACGGATCTTGCGGGAAAGGGTAGAGGATATGACGGCGATCGAAGCGGATTTCGAACTGCTGAGGGGGAGCTGAGGACGTGGCGGACGAGTGGACAATCGAAATCGCGCAACTGCCGATCATCGCGACCGCGGGCTCGCATGTGTTCTGGGTGCTGCGCGACCCGACCGGCACGGTGGTCCGGGAAATCCAGGGCTTCCCGACGGATACGGCCGGCTTGTCGCAGACCGTGGGCGGGCCGCTGAACCCGAACGACCGCATCTTCATGCACGATTTGTCGCGCGCCGACCTGCTTTTGCCGGCACATTTCGACGTGTTTCGTCCCGATCTGTATCCGGGGGGGCGGTTCATGTCAGAGTGGACCGGGGCGGACATCACCTTCGCGACGGCCTTCACAGGCTCGGAAGCCGACATCATGGAGCGCTGGGGCCGCGTCGGCCCCGCCACCGAGATCCTGAACCGGCTGGGCTTGGACTACGGCCCGCTCGCGGCCCTGGACAACTACAACAGCAACTCAGTGGCGCGCTATGCCGGCGAGCTCATGGGGCTCGACGCCGAACCGCCGAACCTGGTCAGCGGCAATCCGGCCAACGCCGTCGGCTGGAACAAAGAGCTGATGGACCGCATCGTCACCGCGCTCGTGGTGCAGATCAACGCCCGGCAGGAGGACCTGGGCCGGTCGCTCACCGATGCGGAGCTGCAGCCCTATCTGGATTTCATTCGGCAGGTGACCGACGCCTACGAAGGCTGCTTCGCCGCCGGCACGCTGATTACCATGGCGGACGGGTCGCAGAAGCCGATCGAAGAGATCGTCGCCGGCGACGACGTGCTGTCCTATGACCGTACCGGTGCGTTGGTGCCCGGTCGGGTGACGCGCACGATGACTCACACGGTCCGGCATCTGCTCGACGTGTTCGGGCTGAAGGTCACGCCAGGGCACGTGACGCTTTGCGGTGACGGCGTGTTCGCCGGGCGGCATGTGCCGATCATCGACATCCTCCGCTCGGACGGGGCGCTGGTGCGCGAGGACGGCTCTTTGGTGCGGGCCTGCACCGGTTGCGATGTCGGCGCGCCGGGAGACGCCTACATTCAGGCGGTGACCGGCGACATGCTGCCGGACGGGCGGATTGAGATCCGCGACAGCCGCAAAATCCGCGTTGGTACGCGCGTTCTTCTCGACGACGGAAGCGACATCTCGCTGGCCGATGTAATCGCAGCGGGCGACGGGCGCATCACGGACGAAGGTTTGGTGGCGGGGCCCGATTGCCCCGAGGGCGCGCCGTTTCACTGGACCTATTCCGAACGGCTTCCCGATCCGGAAAGCTATGTTTTGCAACGGTCACGAGTACTGTTGTCAGAGATATACGCGGCGGGCGAGTGGGAGGATATGCGACCCATCATGCGCGCGCCTTCGCCGGTGGGTGCCAGTTTGAGCGAGCGGATCTTGGCCGCGGAACAATCAGACGGACCCTCCTTGCATGCCGCGCCGGCGCCCAAGCCAGCCCGGCACCGGCGACGGGCAGATCGTGCGACGGCGCGCAAGGCCGCCCCGCGACGGGCTCTGCACTGAGGCGACGGCGGTCAACGGAGGCAGCGGTGGCCCTGACGTTCGGCGTGTGCAGCACCGCCGTGTTAGCAGTGGTACACCCGAAGTTCTGGCGGCGATCCGGGCCGCGAGGATGCGTGGAACCCGTGTGAGTAGAGCGAGGAGGCGCTGCATAAGCGCCCGCCCGGAGCTGCGATGCAGTGCCTTTTTCGGGCCGACTAAGGCCCAGGCTTCGATCCAACGACAGACCTCTTGAATGCCCCATTGGCAGGTGGTTAGGGGTCCGACAGGCCCGCCGCTCGAAGACAATCGTCGAAGAAAGCGTCTTGGGCGGACCGGGCTGCCGCGAGACTGTCGGCGAGGTCGGTACGCAGGCTATCGCTTTCGGCGATGAGGTCGTCGAAGCGGCTTTCTAGCCCCTCGCCGAAAAAGCCTTCGCGGTCGACACAGAACCGCTCGAGCCCGAAATTGGCAAGCGCGCCGATGTTCTTTCGATGGTAGTAGGGGTCGAAGCTAATCGATAGGCAGGGCGTGCGCTCGCCCAAGGCGAAGATCAGCGGGTGGTGTTTGAACGATAAGAGCGCCCTGGCCCGGGCGATGACGCTGCGGACGGTGCGGTAGTCGTAGTCGTAGCTCAGTAGGGCGGCGTCGTGCTGCATACGCTCCATCGCGTTGCGCTGAGCCTCTTCGTCGGCAGGGACCATCGGGACGAAAAGAACCGGAGCGTCGAGCCGGCGGCCCAGCGTGTCGAGGGTTTGGGCCAGGCGCCGGGCCGAGGTCTCGCGGGTATCGGCGTCCATGCCCCACCAGTGATAGTTGACGGCCAGGAAGGCCTGACCCGGAGCCAGTCCGCTGCCAACCAGAACCCCGTCGATAGTCTCGTCCGAGGCGGCGTCGCAGAACAGGGCGTCGTCGAACCCAGCCTCGATACGGACACCCGGAAGCCCCAGTGCCTTGACCTCTGTGGCCGAGTCCGCCGGGTCGCGGAGCGAGACGCCAATCGCGCCGGACAACGCGGTCTTGGCGAGCCAGCGGTCGGCCTGGTTCTGAAAGATGCCCAGCGTCTGGCCGGTCAGGAAGTAGGGCGTGCCTAGGCGGCGGCAAAGCCGCAGGATCAGGCAGGTGTCCCAAAGCCGGCTGCGGGTTGGCCCGGTCATGAAGCCGCCGCCGGAGACATGGACGACGGACGCACTCTGCAGGGCGGTCAGGAACCGCGCCTCGGCGGCCGAGGCCAGGGGCGGCGCGAGGCCGGCGGCCATCAGGCGGGCGTTGAGCTCCATCCGGATCAGGGCGGGCCAGAAGCTGACGCGGAACCAGGCGTTCGAGAGGTTGTAGTCCGAGGTCTCGGTAGACCGGAAGAAGAGCGCGCGCGAGGCGGTGACCGACCGGACGCCGTGATGGCCGGTCGTGTAGTCGGGATGCGGCGAGGCGACGACGGGCTCGACCGGCGGCGTGACGGCGCGCCAGCGGGTGAGATTGGCGCCAAGCTGCGCCTCGTCACCGGTATTGCCAAAGCCGTAACCGCCCAAGATCATGATTTCCTTTGGGAAAACATCGTCAGGCCGCCTCGGCGGCCGGAGCCCGGAAACGATCAGCACGCCCCCGGACAGCCCGGCCATCGTGCGGAGCAGCCATTGAAGGAAACGGTATGCGACGTCGATGACGACCAATCGGGGCTCGGTGCGAGAGGCGGTTTCGAGGCGGTCCGGCGGGGTCCCGCCGGCGCAGTCAGATCACGAGCCGCCCGCCGGCGCAATGGCGAAGTCGGGCGGGCGCGAAGGTGGTAGTCCGGGGACCTATGTAAGACGCAAGACATGCTCGGAGGCAACGGCTTGCGTCGTCGCCGATCGCCGCATTCGACCGGACACATGCGGTCGGCCGAATGCTCTAGAGCGCTTTCCCGGGCACGGACTCAAGGGGCGCAGCCCTGCCGTGCCCATCGCCAACCCGCCCCGGAGGGGTGGCGATTGGTCGACATCAACGCACCGCGTGAGGTTCTACGGATTCGACAGCCATAAAGCTCTGCCGTTCCAAGGTCGGCTCGCCACCCCGCGGGTCGGCGATGAGCCCGGCTCGTCGCGGCCTGAGCCAGTGTAATCTCTGAGCCGTCGACCCGGTCGGGCGATCCGAAAGCGTCCCGCTCTCTTCGCCGCTATCGGCCGGATTCCGCGGCGCGCGTGGCGGGGTGTGCCTCCCGCTCCGCTACTCCGCTGCCCAGCCGCTGACCGCCTTGACTTCGCAGAACTCCTCGATGCCCCAGATGCCGCCCTCGCGGCCGTTGCCGGAGGCCTTGACGCCGCCGAAGGGGGAGCCGGCGCCGCGGGATTGGCCGTTCATCTCGATCATGCCGGCGTTGAGCTTGCGCGCCAAACGCACGCGGCGGGCGTCGTCGGTCGACTGCACGTAGTTGGTCAGGCCATAGGGCGTGTCGTTGGCGATGGCCACGGCCTCGTCCTCAGACTCGAAGGGCAGGATCGACAGGACAGGGCCGAAGATTTCTTCGCGCGCGATGGTCATGTCGTTTGTCACATCGGCAAAGACTGTGGGACGGACAAAATAGCCGCGGTTGAAGCCCTCGGGGCGGCCGGTGCCGCCGGCGACCAGGCGGGCGCCTTCGTCGATGCCCTTCTGGATCAGATCCTGGATCTTGTTGTATTGGGTCTCGCTGACCACGGGGCCCATGTGGCGGCCGGACTCGTGGGCGTTGCCAACGGCCATATTTTCGGCGACCTCGCGGGCGGTTTCGACGGCCTCGTCGTAGCGGCCTTTCTGCACCAGCATCCGGGTCGGCGCGTTGCAGGACTGGCCGGAGTTGTTGAAGACGTGCAGGGTGCCGCGCTTGACCGCTTTGTCGTCGGCGTCGTCGAAGACGATGTTGGCGCCCTTGCCGCCAAGCTCGAGGCTGACGCGCTTGAAGGTGTCGGCGGCGGCCTTCGAAATGAGCGCGCCGGCGCGGGTCGAGCCGGTGAACGAGATCATCTGCACGTCCGGGTGCGTCGACAGTTGCGTGCCGACGCCGGGGCCGTCGCCGTTGATCAGGTTGAAGACGCCCGGCGGCAGGCCGGCCTCATCGACGAACTCGGCGAAGAGCAGCGACGACAGCGGCGCGATCTCGGAGGGTTTCAGGACGCAGGTGCAGCCCACGGCCAGCGCCGGGATCACCTTGAGCGTGACCTGGTTCATCGGCCAATTCCAGGGCGTAATCATGCCGACGACGCCGATCGGTTCGTAGATGATCCGGTCCGACGGTGCATGGGGTCCGAGCGGGCGAACGTGATCGAAACCCTCGTATTCGTTCAGGAAATTCTCGATATGCCCGGCGCCGGCGGCGACCTGCTGTTGGCGGCACATGTCGATCGGTGCGCCCATCTCGGCGGTCATCGCCTGGGCCATCTCTTCGGCGCGCGCGGTGTAGACGGCGTGGAGCTTTTTCAGGTGCTGCAACCGCTCGGCCTTGGGGGTGAAGGCCCAGCCGGAGAACGCGGCGTTTGCGGCGGCGACGGCGGCGTCGGTGTCGGCCTGGTGCCCAAGCGAGATCACCGCGCAGGGCTCCTCGGTCGAGGGGTCGATGACCTCGAAATCATGGGGTTCGGCCGGGTCGACCCAGCGGCCGTCGATGTAAAACTGGCGTTTTTCGATCATGGCATCCTCCCTTGGACGGGTGTACCTTGTCACCCGGCTGAGGCGTCCGCAAGTAGGGCAGAGCGGCACCGTTGCAGAGGGAGAGACCACATGTCACTGCGCATCAACGAGACAGTTCCGAATTTCATGGCCGAAACCAGCCGGGGCACGATCACGTTCCACGACTGGATCGGCGACAGCTGGTGCATTCTGTTTTCGCACCCCAAGGATTTCACGCCCGTCTGCACCACTGAATTCGGCGCCGTGGCGCAGCTGGCGGCGGAGTGGGAGGCGCGGAACTGCAAGGTGATCGGGGTGTCGGTCGACGGGGTCGACGAGCACAAGGGCTGGATCGCGGATATCGAAAAGGTGGGCGGCGCCGATGTGGGCTTTCCGATCATCGCCGACGAGGGGCTGGCGGTGTCGAAGGCCTTCGACATGCTGCCCGCCGAGGCCTA
>JASJCA010000068.1 GCA_030066215.1 Rhodobacter sp.
CGCACCCTGGTCATCGGCTCGATGTCGAAAAGCCACGCCATGACCGGCAGCCGGATCGGCTGGATCGTCGGACCCGAGGACGCCATCGGCCCGCTGATCACGCTCTCGACCCACACCACCTATGGCGTGCCGGGCTACATCCAGGACGCGGCGCTCTACGCCCTGCGCCAGGGCCGCGCGCTGGAAGAGACCGTCGCCGCCCCGTTCCTTCGTCGCCGCGCCATCGCCGAGCGCGTGTTGAGGGGCTCGAACGCCGTCGCCGTGGTGCCCTGCGACGGGGCGATGTACCTGATGCTCGACATCCGCGCGACCGGGCTCTCGGGCGAAGCCTTTGCCGACGCCCTGCTCGACGCCGAGCAGATCGCGGTGATGCCAGGGGAAAGCTTCGGTCGTGCCGCCGCCGGGCACCTGCGCGTCGCCATGACCGTCGCCGACGACGCCTTCGAGGCCGCGCTCTCCCGCCTCGTGGCCTTTGCCGAAAGGATCCGCCATGCCGCATGACCCCGGCGCAGACTTCCGCGCCCTGCACCAGAAGGGCAACCCCTTCGTCCTGGCCAATGCCTGGGACGCCGGCTCGGCCAAAATGCTCGCCGCGCTTGGCGCGCCCGCCATCGCCACCTCCTCGGCCGCGCATGCCTTCACCCTCGGCCGCCCCGACGGCGGCACGGTTACCCGCGACGAGGCGCTGGCCCATGCCCAGGACCTGGTGGCCGCGGTCGGCGTGCCGGTCTCGGGCGACTTCGAGAATGGCTTCGGCGACGACCCCGAGACCTGCGCCGACACCGTGCGGCTGGCCGCCGAGGCGGGGCTCGCCGGGATCTCGATCGAGGACACCGATTTCGCCCGGGGCGGGCCCTACACCTTCGAGTTCGCGACCGAGCGCATCCGCGCCGCCGCCGCCGCGGCACGGGCGTTGAAGAAGAAGGACTTCGTGCTGGTCGCCCGGGCCGATGGCGTGATGACCGGCGAATACGGCATGGAAGAAGCACTGAAACGCGTCCGCGCCTTCGACGAGGCCGGCGCCGACTGCCTCTACGTGCCGATGCCGCCGGGGATGCAGTCGCTGAAGAACGTGGTCCGTGCCACCGAGAAGCCGGTCAATGCGCTGGCTGCCGGGCCGTTCGCCAAATTCACCCGCGCCGAGTTCGCCGCCGCTGGCATCGCCCGCATTTCGCTTGGCTCCGCGCTCGCCCGCGTCACCCATAAGCTCATCCACGACGCGGCCCAAATGATCTATGGTACCGGCGATTTCTCGTTGCTTGGTGTCGGTCTGCCCGGCGCTGAAGTCGACAAGTTGCTGCAGGACTAGCACCCTGACTTGCAAACGCTCCACTGGAGCATTTTAATTAACGTGTTAATCAAATCGAGGGGCGGAGCGAGATGAATCACGATGACCTGCGCCACTGGTCCAAACACGCCGCCGATTGGGCCCACGACTACCACACCACCTTGCGCGACCGCCCGGTCCGTGCCCAGACCACGCCCGGCGCCACCGCCGCAGCACTGCCCACGGCGCCGCCGGAACAGCCCGAGGACCCCGAAAGGATCTTCGCCGATTTCGAGGCCATCGTCCCCGGTGCCATGACCCATTGGCAGCACCCGCGCTTCTTCGCCTATTTCCCGGCCAACGCCGCGCCCGCCTCGCAATGGGCCGAGCAGCTTGCCAATGCCATAGCGGCGCAATGCATGCTGTGGCAGACCTCGCCGGCGGCCACCGAGATCGAACAGGTGATGATCGGCTGGCTGCGCCAGGCGCTTGGCCTCGCGCCGCATTTCACCGGCACGATCCACGATTCAGCCACCACCTGCACGCTCGCCGCCGTGATCACCATGCGCGACCGCGCCACCGGCTGGGACAGTCTGCAGCACGGGTTGACCGGCCAGGCGCCGATCCGCCTTTACGCCTCCGCCCAGACCCACAGTTCGGTCGACAAGGCCGCGCGGCTCGCCGGGCTTGGCCAGCAAAACCTGGTCAAGATCGCCACCGACGACGCCTACGCCATGGACCCCGACGCGCTCGACGCCGCGATCCGATCCGACCTCAAGGCCGGCTACTTGCCCGCCGGCGTCGTGCTTTGCACCGGCGGCACCTCGATCGGCGCCTGCGACCCGATCGCCGCCTGCCTTGAGGTCGCCAGATCACACGGCCTCTACACCCATGTCGACGCCGCCTGGGCCGGCTCGGCGATGATCTGCCCCGAGTTCCGCCCGCTCTGGGCCGGCGTCGACGGCGCCGATTCGATCGTCTTCAACCCGCATAAATGGCTCGGCGCGCAGTTCGATTGTGCGGTGCAGTTCCTTGCCGACCCCGCGCCGCAGATCCGCTCGATGGGCCTGCGCCCCGACTACCTGCAGACCCCGGGCCAGGACCAGATCACCAATTTCAATGAATGGACCGTGCCCTTGGGCCGCCGTTTCCGCGCCCTGAAGCTGTGGTTCACCTTGCGCGCCTACGGGCTCGAGGGCCTGCGCACACGGATCCGCAACCACGTCGCCTGGACCGCCGAGCTCGCCGAGAAATTCCGCGTGCACAAGGACTTCCGCATCACGACCGAGCCGCGCCTGGCGCTCTTCACCTTCCAATACGCGCCCCAAGGCGGCGACGCCGACGCCCTCACCGAACGGCTCCTGAAAAAGATCAACGACGACGGCCGCGTCTACCTGACTCAGACCCAGCACCAGGGCCGCTACATCATCCGCATGACCGCAGGAACCTTCGACTGCAGCCGCGACGACGTGATGACCGTCTACGACGCTGCCACGGAACTCGCCAAAACCCTTTAGGGTCTTTCATCTCTTCACAAACACGCCGGGGGGTGTGGGGGGCTGGCCCCCCACCCGCCGCGACCGCCGCAGGCGGGCGCAACCCTTCACTCCACCCGCTTGTACCGCTCGGGATGCAGCGCATGGTCGACCACATCGTCCAGATGGTCCCACCGCATCTGATGCATGAACCCGTGCACCGACAGCGGTGCATGCGCCTCCTCGAAATCCGGGATCCGGATCAGCGCGGTGCAGAGCACGCCCAAAAGACAGGCCGCCGCGCAGATCGAAAACGCCAGCGGGAAGTTGCCCAGATCGCCCAACACACCGCCCAACAGCGGAAACGCGATCCCGCCCACGCCGTAGCTGAGAAACACGAACGGATAATTCTGCCCCACCCGCTCGTTGCCGAAGGTGTCGGCGGTGATCGCCGGGAACAGCGCGAAGTTGCCGCCGAAGTTGAACCCAATCAGGGCCGCGCCGAGGTATAGTAACCAGGGCGTGCCCGCCATCGCCGTGAAGGCGAACAGAAACACCGCCTGGCTACCGGCCATCAACATCACCGAGCGCCGCCGCCCCAGCCGGTCCGAGATCGTGCCCCAGGCGATCCGCCCCACGCCGTTGGCCAAGGAAAAGAACACCGCCATCGCCGTACCGGCCACCGCACTCGCCTCGGCCAGGGACAACCCGCCCGCCTGCAGCGCCTCCATCGGGTAAAGCTTCATCAGCCCGATCGACATCAGCCCCGACCCGGCGGATACCGCAAAAGTCAGGAAAATCAGATAAAACTGCGGCGTTCTTAGCATCTCCGGCACAGTGAAGTTTTCGCGCCCCTTGCGCCCCTCCGCGCCTGCGGCCGCCGCCGCGCCGGGCGGCACCCAGCCCTTGGGCGGCATCCGCATCCAGACCGACCCCACCAGGATCAGCGCCGCGAACGCCGCGCCGTAGACCAGAAACGTCCCCGACAGCCCGATCCGGTCGATTAGCTGCCCCCAGGCGCCGGCGAGCTTCACCCATCCCATCGCGCCGAACCCGAAGCCCGCCACCGCGAGCCCGGTGATCATGCCCTTGCGGTCGGGAAACCAGCGCATGCCCACCGCGATCGGCACCACATAGGCCAGCCCGATCCCCGCCCCGCCAATCAGCCCCACGCCAAGCGCCACCGCCCAGAACGACGTCGCGCCCAAAATCCCCGCCAGGCCGTAGCCTGCGCCCAAAACCAACCCGCCCAGAACCGCCAGGACCCGCGGGCCCAGCTTGCCCAGAAGCCGCCCCGCGAACACCATCACCAGCGCGAAGGCGGCCAGCCCGATGGCGAACACCGCCTGGGTCTCGACCTTGCTCCAGCCCGCGGAGTGCAAGGCCGGCGTGAACACCGACCAGGCATAGATCGCGCCCAAGGACAGCTGGATCAGCACCGCGCCCAGAACCACACCCCAGCGGTTCGGCGCCCCGTCTCGCGTCGTCTCGGCCACTGTCCCCTCCAACGGCTTTGGCGCCAGAGTGACCGACCCGGGCGGCAGCGCCTTTGATGCAGATCATATGTCGCAAATAGGCCTCGGTGCCGGAATCAGCACAGATCGCCGCCCCGCCCCCCGGCCCAATACCGCAAAGGGAGAGGCAGATGCCGGACAGCGACTGGAAGATCGCCCTGGTCTCGCGCACCATCGGCGCCGCCCGCGGCCGCGCGGCGCGGGGACGGCCTCGGGGCGCCTGACCGCCTTGCCCCGATCCCAGCCCGAAAGCCCGCCGATGACCGACCAATCCCCGTCCCGCCGCGCCGGAGGCCGCGCCGCCCGCCGCGCCGCCCGCGCCGCCCCGCTCGACGAGACCGTCCGCCCGATCCGCCCCGGCATGGCCGGCGGCGTCTACCGGCCGCTCGACGAGGCCAGCGTCCGGCGCATCCACGCCGCCGCCCTGACCGCGCTGGAAGAGATCGGCCTCGCCGACGCCCCGGCCTCCGGCGTCGAGATCCTGACCGGCGCCGGCGCCACGCTCGGTACCGACGGCCGCCTGCGCTTTCCGCCCGCCCTAGTCGAGGACATGCTGGCCATCGCGGCGCACGAGATCACGCTGTACGGCCGTGACCCGCGCCACGACCTGCATCTGAAGGACACCGCGGTGCATTACGGCACCGCCGGCGCGGCGGTAAACATGGTCGATGTCGAGGGCCGCGCCTACCGCCCCTCGACCTTACAGGACCTGCACGACGCCGCGCGCATTGCCGACAGGCTCGACAACATCCATTTCGTGCAACGCCCGATGGTCGCCCGCGACGTCGAAGACAACCGCGAGATGGATCTCAACACCCTCTACGCCTGCTGCTCGGGCACCACCAAACATGTCGGCACCTCGTTCACCGAACCCGCCTTCATGCCCGACATGGTCGATCTCGTGCACCTGATCGCCGGCGGCGAGCCCGCCTGGCGCGCCCGCCCCTTCGTGTCGAACACCAACTGCTTCGTCGTGCCGCCGATGAAGTTCGCCACCGAGGCCTGCCAGGTCTTGGAATACTGTGTCCGCGCCGGGATGCCGGTCCTGTTGCTGTCGGCGGGCATGGCCGGCGCCACCGCGCCCTCGACCGTCGCCGGCGCCATCGTGCAGGCGGTGGCCGAATGCCTCGCCGGCGTGGTCTACGTCAACGCCATCGCGCCCGGCCACCCGGCGGTCTTCGGCACCTGGCCGTTCGGGCTCGATCTCAGGACCGGCGCGATGACCGTGGGCTCGGGCGAACAGGCGCTCCTGACCGCCGGCTGCGCCCAGATGCACCGCTTCTACGGCCTGCCCGGCGGCGCGGCGGCCGGCGCCAGCGACGCCAAGCTGCCGGACATGCAGGCAGGGTGGGAGCAGATGTGCTCCAACGTCATGGCCGGGCTCGCGGGGCTCAACATGGTCTACGAGGCGGCCGGCATGCATGCCTCGCTGCTGGGGTTCTGCCACGAATCGCTGATCCTCGGCGACGACCTGATCGGCCAGGCGATGCGCTGCCTGCGCGGCATCGAGGTCGACGACGAGACGCTGGCTCTCGATCAGATGCGCGAGGTCTGCCTCGGCGGGCCGGGGCATTACCTGGGCACCGGCCAGACGCTCGCCCGGATGCAGGCCGACCACGTCTACCCCGCCCTCGGCGACCGCACGAGCCCCAAGGAGTGGGAGGAGAACGACAAACCCGATCTCATCGCCAAGGCCGTCGCGCGCAAAGAGGCGCTCCTGGCCGAGCCCGCGGCGGCCCGTTTCGAGCCTGCGCTCGATCTGGCGATCCGGCGCCGGTTCCGCATACACTTGCCCGCGTAACTTCCTCGGGCAAAACAGATTTTCCCCGAGAATCTGTCCCCAAACCCTCGCCGAGGGTTTGCCACCAGCATTTCCCCGAAATCCTACCCGCCGGAACCGCCTTATCCGGCAATCGTTAACGGCTGCCTCTTTGGTTTCAAGGACTTGCCGCGGTGCGGCTAAACCTTCTGCAGCGCAGGATGTTTCGCGCGCGAAACATTCGGGCCTATCCAGTGGCCCGTTCCTCCAGCCGCAGCCATTCCTCTTCCGCCGCCGCCAGGGTCGCCTGCCGTTCCACCAGAGCCGCGCTCGCCTTTTCGAATTTGCGCGGGGCGGTGGAGAACAGCTCCGGATCCGCCAGAAACTCCGACAACCGGGCGATCTCGGCCTCCAGCCGCTCGATCTCGGCCGGCAGCGTCTCCAGCCGGTGTTTTTCCTTGAAACTGAGGCCCTTGGACGCCGGCCTTGACCTTGTGTCCCGGGGCCTCTCCGGCGCCTTGGCCACCGGTACTGCGGGCGCCGCCGGCTCCGGCCCGCGCTGCGCGCGATAATCGCTCCACCCGCCGGCATAGACCACCGCGCGCCCGTCGCCCTCCAACGCCACCGTGACCGTCGCCACCCGGTCGAGGAAATCGCGGTCATGGCTGACCAACAGCACCGTGCCGGGATAATCCGCCAGCCGTTCCTGCAGCAGGTCCAGGGTCTCGAGGTCCAGATCGTTGGTCGGCTCGTCGAGCACCAGCAGGTTCGATTCGCGCGCCATGATCCGGGCCAGCAGCAGCCGCGCCTTCTCGCCGCCCGACAGCGCCCGCACCGGCCCACGCGCCTGGGCGTCCGAGAACAGAAACTCGCGCAAGTATCCCATCACGTGGCGCGGCCGGCCGCGCACCATCACCTGGTCGGCCTTGCCGGACACCCGCATCTCCGGCGAACCGGTCAGGCTGTCCCAGAGGCTCAGATCGGGGTCGAGCTGCGCGCGGTTCTGGTCGAAGATGGCGATCTGCAGATTGGCGCCCAGCGTCACCGTGCCGCTGTCGGGCGCCAGCGCGCCGGTCAGCAGGTTCAACAACGTCGTCTTGCCCACACCGTTCGGGCCGACAAACGCCACCCGGTCGCCGCGCAGGATCCGTAGGCTGAACGGGTGTAAGATCAGCTTCTCTCCGTAAGCCTTTGAAATACCCTCTGCTTCGATCACCCGCTTGCCGGATTTCTGGCCCGCGTCCAGCGCCATCGCCGCGGTGCCCTGGCGGCGGATCTGCCCGGCGCGTTCGGCGCGCAGAGCCTCCAGCGCACGCACGCGGCCCTGGTTGCGCTTGCGCCGGGCGCTGATTCCCTCGACCGCCCAGCGCGCCTCGGACTTGATCTTGCGGTCGAGCTTATGACGCGCCGCGTCCTCCTGCGCCCAGGTCTCGTCGCGCCAGGCCTCAAAGCCCTCGAAGCCCAATTCGCGGCGCCGCACCTCGCCGCGGTCGATCCAGAGCGTCGCCCGCGTCAGCCGGCGCAGGAAGGCCCGGTCGTGGCTGATCAGTACGAAGGCCGCGCGGGTGCCGGACAGGTGGCGTTCCAGCCACTCGACCGCGGCGATATCGAGGTGGTTGGTCGGCTCGTCGAGCAGCATCAGATCCGGCGCCTCGGCGATCAGCTTGGCCAGCGCCGCCCGCCGGCGTTCTCCGCCCGAGGCGGCACTGGACGCCGTCGCGGGGTCGAATTTCAGCCCCTCCACGGCACGCTCGACCCGGTAGGCCTCTGCCGGCCCAAGGCCGCTCGCCGCGAAATCGCCCAGCGTCGCAAAACCGGTCAGATCGGGGTGCTGGTCCATGTAGCCCGCGGTGGCGCCGGGCGGCAGCGTCCGGCTGCCCGCGTCGGGCTCGATCAGCCCCGCCATCACCTGCATCAGGCTCGACTTGCCCGACCCGTTCCGGCCCACCAGTGCCACCCGGTCGCCGGCCTGAACCACCAGATCGAGCCCGGCAAACAGCGGCACGCCGCCGCGCGTCAAGGACAGACCGGAGAGCTGCAACAGCGGAGCACGCGCCATGCCCGGCGCCTAGCGCCCGCCCGCCGCGGGGTCAATATCCGGTGGCCGCACGCAGTGGGCGGGACTGCGCTCTGCCCGCGGACGGCGCGTGGGCATCTGCGGTCGAATTCCCAGCGTGACGCCTGGGCCGGCGCGAACGACGCCTCCGACGAGAAGAGCCGGCCCGTCGCCGACCCGCGGGGTGGCGAACCGAGCTCTGAACGGCGGCGCTTTATGGCTGTCGAGTCCGTAGGACATCACGCTTTTGGCAGGCCTCGACCAATCGCCGCCCCTCCGGGGCGGGTCGGCGATGGGCCCGGCGGGGCTGCGCCCCTTGATTCCGTGCCAGGGGATATCGCTCCAATTTCCGAGGCGGGCAAAGACCCGACACAAGAGCCCGAAAAAGGGACCGTCCTCGCGGCACCGCGGTCTGCGCCCAGCGCGGCGCAGCAGACTACAGCGCTGCGACACAACGCGCTTGTGACTGCGCGGCGCTTAGTTCATGTGGCCGACCGGCCGCGCTCAGAGCCCTCTCGTGCCTAGGGTTTCGCACAGAAACAGCTTGCCCTCGCGTCGGGCGCGGGACTTCAGCACTGCAACGCGGGAAGTGATTTCCAGCGTGCGGTTGACCGCGACTCCGGCGGGGATTTCGACCGCCGAGACGGTACAGCTCAAGAGCGGAAACGCACGGATCGTGCCGTCGCGCGCGCGCCCGGCGATCACCCCCGCAGCACGGTCTTCGGCATCATAGAGGCTCTCGGCGATGTGGCGGAACCGGGCGCCGATGCGCGACAGCAACTCGCTGGCGATCGCGCAATGCGGCCCGAAGGCGCCGACGAAGAAGTCGTCACCGCCGATATGCCCGACGAACAGCCCCAGGTCGCGGTCCAGCGATTTCAGCAGCGCCGCCATCATCAAAAGCGCCCGGTCGCCGACCTCGAAGCCGTATTTGTCGTTGAACGGCTTGAAGTTGTCGATGTCGAGATAGGCCGCGATGCGGGGCTCGCCGGGCGTGGCAATGCATTTGTCCAGGAACTCCTGGATCGCGCCGTTGCCGGGCAGCCGGGTCAGCGGGTTCTGCGCCGCGGCCTGTTTCAGGCGGATGTGGTTGGCCAGTTTCAACAGCGAAGCAGACGACAGATAACCGCGGTATTTCAGAGACTTGGTGACGATCACTCCATCTTCAGCCTTCTCGGCGATCAGCTCCAGCCGCGGGGCCAGGGGGGTGTTCGATTCCAGCATCGCGATCGGGCGCACGTAGTCCATCAGCGACATGTTCAGCATCGCGTTCTGCGCCAGGTCGCGGCCGTATCGCGAATAGAGCAAGGGCTTGACGTCGCGTTCGCGCACCGCGCCACGCGGCAGGCCGCAATTGTCGACCGTCGGGAACACGCTTTGCGCCGTCTCGCGGCCCATCAGCTCGATCAAATCGCGCAGGCTGTCCTCGTCGCTGAGGATCTCGACGTCCTCGAGCAAGTTTTCCACCGCGATCTCGTCGTTCGGCAGCGACTTCGGCGGGGCGGTGGCCACGACGTCGCCGTAGCTGGGATGCAACGTCGCGATCTCGGTCGTGGGTCGGGCGATCAAAAAGCCCTGGATCAGGTCGCAATTGACCTCGCGGCAGCTCGCCAGCTCCTCGACCGATTCGACGCCTTCGGCGATGACCCGTGCGCCGAGCGTTTGGGCCAGATCCACCACCGAGCCCACCAAAAGCCGCTTCTTGGCATCGTTCGGCATCGACTTGATGAAAAACCGGTCGATCTTGATGAAATCGGGGCTCGATTGATAGAGCATCTGCATGCCGGAATTGCCGGTGCCGAAATCGTCTACAGCGATCAAAAAGCCGGGCTTGCGCAGCCCCTCGACGGCTTCCGCGAAATCCTCGGGCGGCAGCGGCTGGTGTGCCTCGCTGAGTTCGATGCAGACGTCTAAGGGACGCAGGTCGAGCGCGTCGAGCTTGAATTCGATGAAGCTGCGCACGTCGCGCCAGCGGTTCAAAAGGCGCCCATCAAGATTGACGAAGAGCAGCGACCAGTGCGAGCGTCGCAGTTCGGCATAACAGTCGAGCGCCTTTCCGATCAGGCAAGTGTCGAGCTCATATATCTGGTCACATGTGGCGGCATGTTCGAAGAGCGCGCCAGGATGCGGGAAGCCGAGGTCGTCGAAGGACCGCACCAGGCTTTCATAGGCGATGGTGTTCCCGGTTTCGGCATCGACGATCGGCTGCATGGCGACTGTCAACTTGTCCTCTGCCTCGCGCATGAAATGCGCCGCGTTGAAATCCTGCAGCCATGCCGGTTGGTTCATTCGTCGCGCCTTTGTCCTGTCGCCCACCCTCGGATCTAGCCCAGTTCGGCTAAGGTCGGGTGAACGGCGGGGATCTGGACAGAGTGCAACCCTCGGTATAGTAATCTGATTTATTTACATAAACCTGCTAGTCTCGGCGCCGCGGTCCCGCCGGAATTATGACGGTTGCAGCCCATTTGACGAAAATTCGCGGCTATCCCGCCACACCGCGCAAGCGCCGCGCCCGGGCCGGCGGGATCGCCTTGATCTCAAGCCCGGTGAAGACATGCAGCGTGTTGAGGTCGCGGTCGACGACGGCGTGGTCGCTGACCCAGCCGCCCATCGACAGATAGCTGCGCAACAGCGGCGGCATGGTCAGCAAGGCGCGCTTGGTGTCGGGCTTGCGCCTCAGCCGCCGGGCAAAGCGGAAGACGTCAGGCGCCTTGACCTTGGGCAGCCAGCGTTTAGGCGCCAGGTGGCGTTCTTTCAGCATCGCGAAGGCGTCGGTATAGGCCTGGGTCTCGGTCCCGGCGAAGGACGCGCAGCCGAACAGCATTTCGACGCCATGGTCATCGACGAACCGCGCCATCGCGCCCCAGGCGACGCGCAGGATGTCGGGGTCGCGGGCGAAGTCGGGGTCGATGCAAAACCGCCCCATCTCGACCATGCGGCCCGAAAACCCGCGCAAGGCCGAGAGCTCATAGTACTGCGCCGAATAGCTGCGGTCGATCTGGGCGCCACCGTCGAGCGTCAGGAGCCGAAAGCAGCAGACCAGCCTGCCGGTGCGGGTCTCTTCCACCAGGACATGGGCGCAGGCGGCGTCGAAGGCATCGGCGTCCTTGCCCGCATCGCGCGCCGCCGCCCCGGTTCCGGCGATGAACACTCGGTGGCGCAGGCGCTGCGCGGCGGCGAGGTCGGCCGCGCCGTCGGCGAGCCGCGCGGCATATCGGCCTTTGCGGAGGGTCAGCACGGGGCAATCGGTCCTTTTGCTTGGAACCCGGCGCGAGCTGTCTAAATATGTCTGCGAACGGCTTTACACACAAGATGTGACAGCCGCCTGACAGAAAGGACGCGTGATATGGAGAAGGTGATCAAATCCGATGCCGAATGGCGGGCGCAACTGGGCGATCTGGCCTACAAGGTGACGCGCAAGCACGGCACCGAGCGCGCCGGCACGCATGAGGAGTTTCCGGGCGGCGCCGGCACCTTCACGTGTGTGTGCTGCGGGGCGGAGCTGTTCGACAAGGCGCACAAATTCGAGTCGGGCACCGGATGGCCGTCGTTCTACCAGCCGAAGGACGCCGAGATGGTGGGCGAGGCAGAGGACAATTCGTGGTTCATGCGGCGCACGGAAGTGCATTGCAACCGCTGCGACGCGCATCTGGGCCACGTCTTCCCCGACGGCCCGCAACCGACGGGCCTGCGCTATTGCATCAACGGCGTGGCGCTTGCGTTCGAGCCGGACGAGGCCTAGGCGCGGGGCGACGCAGCTTGCCCGGTGAGCGATAAGCCGCGCCATCGCCGACCCGCGGGGTGGCGATCCGACGTCTGATCGGCGGCACTTTATAGTGGTCGCATCCGTAGGACGTGCCGCGATGCGCAGGTGTCGACAAATCGCCTCCCCACCGGGGCGGGTCGGCGATGGCGCGGCGGCGCTGCGCGCCTTGATTCCGCGCCTGGGCTGCGCTCCACCGGTTGTGCTACACCTAAGGACCAAACTGGCTGGAGGCTAAACCCTCCGCCGCCTAGTTCACCAACTGCTCGGCGGTGAAGTTGCCGAAGTTGCCGAACAGCTGGCGCAGGAAGGACACGCCCTTGATGTTGCTGTCGGTCACCCGGCGCGAGATCGTCACGACCCGGCCGCGCTCCAGCCCGAACCGCTCAACATTTTCGACGATGCCGTCGACGTCGAACGAGATCGCGACCACCTCGCGGTCGACCTCCTGCTGCTCGCGGAAGCCGTAGGCGACGAACTTGCTGCGCACATAGTACCAGCCGCCGTCGCTGAGCACGCCCGAGGTCGACGGCCGGCCCACCACGTCGGCCACGGTGTCCTTGCTGTCGACCCCGACGACGATCTGCTCGAGATCGGTGTCGGGCGGCACATAGCCATGCGTGCGGGTGATGTTCGAGCAGGACGCGGCGAGGAAAACCACCAAGCCGCATAGGCTTAGCCTGACCAATGCCGTTCTGCGACCCATGCTGCCCCTCTTGCCATGGCGTGGCGCTCTGCGTATCGGGCTTACAGAAGGAACGGTCCGGGTTCAAGAATGGAACCGCGCATGAGCGACGTGCCCCGCTTCAGCCAGACCCTGCGCCTCGCCGATCTAAAGGGCGGCTCGGCGGTTCCGGTGGCGGTCGAGCCGGGGCCCGACGACCGCCGGGCGATCGCCGACAGCCTCGGCGTACGGGCGATCCGCAAACTGCGCCTGGCCGGCGCATTGACGCCATTGGGCGCGGCCGACTGGCGGCTCGACGCGACGCTGGGCGCCACCCTGGTGCAGGACTGCGTGGTCACGCTGGAGCCGGTGACGACGCGGATCGACGAGCCGGTGCGGCGGACCTACCTCGCCGAGCCGCCGGATTTGCCCGACGCCGACGAGATCGAGATGCCAGAGGACGACAGCGTCGAGCGATTGCCCGCGGTGCTCGACCTCGGCGCGGTGCTGATCGAGGCCCTGGCCCTGGCGCTGCCACCCTACCCGCATGCCGAGGGCGCGGAACCGCTCGCGGCGACCTTCACCGAGCCGGGCAAGGCGGCGATGAGCGACGACGACGCGAAACCGTTCGCGGGGCTCGCCGGCCTGCGCGACCGCCTGGCGAAGGACGGCGACGACTGAGCCGCCCGGAGCGCGGCCTGCGGTGCAGCGCAGGCGCGTCTTTGTATTTGCGCAGACCAAAAGATCATGTGGGTGGTGGCGTCGCGTGTGACCTCGTTGGGGGTGGCTGCCGCTGTGAAGACACTGGATCTCCGGGCAGGTTGACCCAGCCGACGGCCGAGATCACTCGTCCGGGACGGCGCCGCGCCCTACCCCTCGTCCGCCACCGCGCGCAGCCAGGCCACGTGCGCGACCGCTGCGGCCCAGGCCTCGGCCTGCGCCCCGAACCCCTCCGGTCCGGAGGCCGACAGCACCGCCCAGCCGCGGCCGTCTTCGGGGTCGCGGCGGCAGTGCTGAAAGCCGAAGCGGCCGTCGGGGCGGCGGAAGATATCCACGCAGTGCAGCCCGCTTGGGTCTTCGACTGACCGGATCACCTTGTTTTCATGGCTCATTTTCCACATTCCCCCAGGTCCCGTCGAACCCGCCCCGCGGGGCAAGAATCCCCTTGCGCATGGGCGAAATCGAAGTATGTTCCCGGCCTCTCCCCGCGGCAGGGCGTCCGCGCAGAGATAACACGCGAAGATCTGGGCGATAGCCCGCCGATGACCGAGGTTGAGACATGGCTGTCCCGCAGAATAAAGTCACCAAATCGCGCCGCAACATGCGCCGCAGCCACGACGCGCTTGTCGCGGCGAACCCGGCCGAATGCAGCAATTGCGGCGAGCTCAAGCGCCCGCACCACGTCTGCCCAGCTTGCGGCCATTACGACGACCGCGAGGTCATCGCGCAGGCCGACGAGATCGATCTGGACGAAGAAGACGCAGCGTAAGCCGCGCTGATCCCCGGCAGGATGGCGGCAGCAGAGCTTCAACTGGCTGGAAACGCCGCCCCGGGCGCCGACCTGATAACCATTTCCGTCGATGCGATGGGCAGCGACCGCGGACCGGCCGCGGTCGTGAGTGGCTGTGCGCGGTCGGCCACGATAAACCCCGAAATCGGCTTTATCCTGCATGGCCCGAAGGAAACCTTGGCGCCGCTGGTTGCCCGGCGCAAGCAATTGACCGGCCGATGCGAAATTCGCGACGTGGGCGGTGTGGTGACGATGGACGCCAAGCCGTCCTATGTGATGCGCCACGGCAAGGACACTTCGATGTGGTCGGCGATCGAGGCGGTGCGCAACGGCGAGGCAGAGGTCTGCATCAGCTGCGGCAACACCGGGGCTTTGATGGCCCTCTCTATGGTGCGGCTGAGAAAGCTCGAAGGCATCAACCGGCCCGCGATCGCCTGCCTCTGGCCGTCGCGCAGCGCGCAGGGCTTCAACATCATGCTGGACGTGGGCGCCGATATCCGCGCCGACGAGCACGATCTGCTGCAATACGCGCTGATGGGCACGTCCTATGCGCGCAACGGGTTGGGCATCCTGCGCCCCCGCATTGGGCTGTTGAACGTCGGCACCGAGGAACACAAGGGCCGCGCCGAGCTGAAAGTGGCCCACGAAATGATTGGCGATGCGGCGGCCGCAGGCGAATACGACTATGTCGGCTTCGTCGAGGGCGGTGACATCCCCTCGGCCCGGGTCGACGTGATCGTCACCGACGGTTTCACCGGCAACATCGCGCTGAAGACCGGCGAGGGCACCGCCACGCTGATCCGCGAGTTCCTGCGCGAGGCGTTCAAGGCCACGCCGCTCAGCCGGATCGCGGCCCTTCTGGCGATCACCTCGCTGCGACGCCTGACCAAGCGCATCGATCCCCGGCGGGTCAATGGCGGGGTGTTTCTGGGTCTGAACGGCACCGTGGTCAAAAGCCACGGCTCGGCGGATGCCACCGGCGTCTCCGCCGCGATCAAGCTGGCCTTCACGTTAGCGCAATCAAAGTTCAGCGAACGGCTGGCCGCGCGGGTTGCATCAGGCTCGATGCCGCGCAATGATGAGGCCGAGCTAGGGGCCGGCAACGGTACAAAAAAATGACAACACGCGCCGTTGTCCGGGGGGTCGGGCACTATTTGCCCGACAGAGTCGTGCGCAATTCCGAATTCGAGAAGACCCTCGACACCAGCGACGAATGGATTCGCGCCCGGTCCGGCATCGAACGGCGGCATTTCGCGGCCGAAGGGCAAAGCACCTCGGACCTTGCGGTGCGCGCGGCGCGGGCGGCGTTGGACGATGCCGGCATGTCGCCAGGCGACATCGACGCCATCGTACTCGCTACCTCGACCGCCGATCTGACCTTTCCGTCGGCCGCCACCATGGTGCAGGCCGAGCTTGGCATGACCCGGGGCTTCGCCTTCGACGTCCAGGCGGTCTGCGCCGGGTTCATCTATGCGCTGGCCAACGCCAATGCGCTGATTCTGTCGGGTCAGGCGAACCGGGTCCTGGTGATCGGGGCCGAGACCTTCTCGAAGATCATGGACTGGACCGACCGGTCGACCTGCGTGCTTTTCGGCGACGGCGCCGGGGCGCTGGTGTTGGAGACGCAGGAAGGCAGCGGCCGGAATACCGACCGCGGCATCCTGTCGACCGACCTCAATTCAGACGGCCGCCACCGCGAGATCCTCTATGTCGACGGCGGCGTGTCGACGCAGACCACGGGGTACCTGCGCATGCAGGGCAAGGAAGTGTTCCGCCACGCCGTCGAGAAGCTCGCCAAGACCGCCCATACCGCTCTGACCAAGGTCGGCCTGAAGGACAAGGACGTTGACTGGATCGTGCCGCACCAGGCCAATTTGCGGATCATCAAGGCCACGGCGCAAAAAATGGGTCATTCGATGGATGACGTGATCGTCACGGTCCAGGACCACGGCAACACCTCGGCGGCATCGATTCCTCTGGCCCTCGCCGTCGGTGTCGCTCGCGGCAAAATTCACCGGGGCGATCTTCTGGTCACCGAAGCGATCGGCGGCGGCTTGGCGTGGGGCGCAGTGGTGCTGCGCTGGTAGCGCGGCTGAAATGGCTCAATCAGCGTGTAAATTGGGCCCGCCAACCCGTTGATATTGACTCTGAAAATTCCCCGCACGTAAGCTGAGACAATTCTTCAGGGGGACGGTAATGAGCGAAGACACATTGACCCGCATGGACCTCAGCGAAGCCGTGTTCCGCGAGGTCGGGCTTTCCCGCAACGAATCCGCGCAATTGGTCGAATCGGTGCTCACCCACATGTCCGATGCCCTCGTCCGCGGCGAGAGCGTCAAAATCTCGTCCTTCGGGACGTTTTCTGTCCGCAACAAGGCTGCCCGCGTCGGCCGCAACCCGAAGACCGGCGAAGAGGTGCCGATCCTGCCTCGCCGGGTCCTGACCTTTCGCCCCTCGCATCTGATGAAGGACCGGGTGGCCGCGGGCAACAAACGCTAAGGCGTTCAAACCATGGATAAATCTCGCGACGCGTTCCGTACAATCAGCGAGGTGGCCGATTGGCTGGGCACCCCCACCCATGTGCTGCGGTTCTGGGAAAGCCGGTTCTCGCAGATCAAACCGGTGAAACGCGCCGGCGGGCGACGGTATTACCGGCCCGCGGACATGGCGCTTTTGGGCGGCATCAAGAAGCTTTTGCACGACGAGGGTCTGACGATCCGTGGGGTGCAGAAAATCCTGCGCGAACAGGGGATCAAGCATGTCGCGGCGATGTCGCAGTCGCTCGATGCACCGGCCGCCGCCGAAGAGGCCGGGTTTGTCCAGGATGTGGAGCCGGTGGAGGAACCGGCCGATGTCGTAGCGTTGCAGCCCGGCGCGCCGGCCCCCGGAGCGGCCCCGAGCGCGGCCGAATCACCGACGCCAACCGCAGAACCGGATGTGGATATGCCACCTCTGGTGGCAGCGACGCCGGAACCCGAGCCGTTCACGCTGCGCACCAAACCCGGGACGCCGGCGGACGCCGACATGCCATCGCTGGCCGCTGCAACGCCTGAGCAGGAGCCTGCGCCGGCACGGATGAAGCCCGAGGGTCCAGCGGGTGACGAGATGCCGTCGCTGGCCGCCGCAACGCCAGAGGCCGAGCCGTTCACGCTGCGCACCAAACCTGAGGCGCCTGCGGACGACGACATGCCCTCGCTGGCCGCAGCGACGCCTGAGCAGGAGCCTGCGCCGGCGCGGATGAAGCCCGAGGGTCCGGCGGGCGACGAGATGCCGTCACTGGCCGCTGCGACGCCAGAGCCCGAGCCGTTCACACTGCGCACCAAACCCGAGACGCCCGCGGACGCCGACATGCCGTCGCTGGCCGCCGCAACACCGGAACCGGAACCGTTCACACAGCGCACGCAGACCGAACGGCCGACGGGTGCCGACATGCCCTCTCTGGCCGCGGAAACGCCCGAACCGGAGCCCTCGCCGGTGGAGCCTTCTGCCGCGATGGGGATCTTCCGGTCGTCCGGGCTCGGCGCCGCACGCAAGGCTGAGGCGGACGCGCCCTCGCCGGACGCGACTGCGGCGGCGGACAGTCGGGACCAAGCTGAAGAGATCCTCGCCCGGCTGCGCGCCGGCGAGGCGGGCGACCCAGCGGTGCTGCGACCGATCGTTGACCGACTTGCTGCATTGCGGACGCGGATGGCCAGCGACCGGCCGGCCCGCCCGCCCAGCTGATCATCGCCCCTTGCCCCGCCCCCGGTTTCCGGTAAAAGAGCGGCCACGTCGGGCTATGGCGCAGTCTGGTAGCGCGTCCGTCTGGGGGACGGAAGGTCGCAGGTTCAAGTCCTGCTAGCCCGACCAAACCAACCCGCCCGCGCCCGGTCCGCGGGCGTTTCTATCTCAAAGGGGGCAGATCGGCGGTAGATGAGCGGCATCGGCGTCCTTCCCAGCCAGACGCTCGCCGCGATGATCGCGCGCGGCGAGATCGCCGCCGAGACCGAGATCGCCGCGGCCCAGATCCAGCCCGCCTCGCTCGATTTACGACTGGGGCACGAGGCCTACCGGGTGCGCGCCTCGTTCCTTTCCGGCGAGGGGCAGCGCGTCGCCGACCGGCTCGACGAATTCACCATGCACCGGATCGACCTCTCGGGCGGCGCAGTGCTGGAAAAGGGCTGCGTCTACGTCGTGCCGCTGATGGAGCGTCTCGCCCTGCCCCCGGGCCTGCAGGCGGTGGCCAATGCCAAGTCGTCGACCGGGCGGCTGGATCTGTTGACTCGCGCCATCGCCGATGGCGGCACCGAATTCGACCGCATCGCACCGGGCTATGCCGGCCCGCTCTACGCCGAGATCTGCCCGCGCAGTTTTTCGGTGCTGGTGCGGCCGGGCATGGCGCTGAACCAGATCCGGTTTCGCGCCGGCCACGCGGTCCTGACGGACGCCGAGCTGGCGCGGCTGCATGCCGAGGTGACGCTGGTCGACGGCACCGCGGTGATCGACGATGGGCTGGGGTTTTCGGTCGATCTGCGGCCTCGGGACGGAACGCTGGTGGGCTACCGCGCCAAGCCCCATGCCGGGGTGATCGACCTCGGCCGGATCGGACATTACCGCCCGGCCGAATTCTGGGAGGATGTCGAGAGCCGCGACGGCCGGATCATCCTCGACCCCGGAGCGTTCTACATCCTAGTCAGCCGCGAGGCCGTGCACATCCCGCCCGACTATGCCGCCGAGATGGCGCCATATCTCGCGATGGTCGGCGAGTTCCGGGTGCATTACGCCGGCTTCTTCGACCCCGGCTTCGGCCATTCCGGCGTCGGCGGCCAGGGCTCGCGCGGGGTGCTGGAGGTGCGCTGCCACGAAGCGCCCTTCGTTCTGGAACACGGGCAAGTGGTGGGCCGACTGGTCTACGAACGCATGGCTGAACGGCCCGAGCAACTCTACGGCGCCGGCATCGCCTCGAACTACCAGGGCCAGGGGCTGAAGCTCAGCAAGCATTTCCGGGCGCAATCTGCGTCATAGTGTCCGCGGGAGGGGTGATGCAACGCACCGGCCCACCGTGCCGCGCTCCGGAAGGGCTCGCCGCAATTATCTGAAAAAAAACAATTATTTGTTCTTTGGCGTTCGAATCGACGGCGACAACCGTTCCCGGACCGCCCGCGTGTCGCCGCCGTCCCCAAGGTTGCAAACGGCGCCGCCATTCCCACCTAACCTCCGATGCCGCGCAATTCGGCATCCAATAGAACGCGGCCAAAGCCGCCGCACAAAGAGGGGGAGCATCATGCCAGGCAGCACGAAATGGGCGCTGAAATACGTCGGCACCGCGGGGATTTCCGGCGGCAGGTTCTTGCGGCGGAGCCCGGTGAGTTTGGCCACGACTGTGGCCTTGTTCGAACTCAAAGACATGTCACGGCCGAACGCAAAGCCGCGAATGTTGATGTTCCAGGGAACCGGCGCCAGCGCGAGTGCCTACCAGGGCCGCGCTCAGGCCAGCATCCCGAGTTGGATCGTGTTCGAAACCGAAAAACCCTACACCTTCGAGGACTTCACCGGCTGGGCGCGGATGGGAAATGTAAGCGCTGGCGTCGGCAAGGCGATTTCGAGCGGCTTCATTGTCTTCAACAACATCGACATCAAGCAAGCCTGGTGGCGGGGCGACGAAATCGACTTGACCGGAATCGGAGCCGGGACCGGCGTCGAAATCAGCTATTATCCGGTCGGAAAGACCTACTTCGTCGCTAAAAGGGACCAAGACGCCTTCGAAGAGGACCGCGATGCGGGAGCTGAGCCCAGCGATGCCGGCGCGGGCACCCCGGCGGGCCAGGACCCACTGGAGATTGCACCGCGCGACTTGGGCGTCGAGGGCACGCGACCAGACGCCGGTCCGGCGGCCGCGCCGCGCGACGCAGGCGCCGATGCGCCGCAATTCGTAGACAGCGCCTACGCCCCCGGCACCGAGGGTGATACGCTGGACACCAGCCGGCGCGATCGGGCGGTGGACGCGCAGTCGGATGCGGCGCAAAATCCGCAGCAGAGCGGCGCGGCGCAACCGGTCTATACCGGCCATCTGCGCGGTGATGTCGACGACCTCGAGGTCTGCCGCCCGGACACGGCCGCCGCGGAGAGCGTTTCGCAGGGCGCCGAGGCCGAAGCAGCGGAGATGTTCGATTTCGGGGCGGGCATGTCGGCCGATCTGTCGACAGGCCAGCCGATGGTCGACCCAAGGGCGATTTCAGAGCTGTCGGACCAGGCCGAAGGCGGCTTTGAGCCGATCCAACGCTCCGACACGCGCCCGAGCGCGGAGCCGTCCGGGCCCACCGGCGACTTCGGACCCGGCGGCTATCTCGACCTGACCACACCGCAGCAAAGCACCCTGCCTGGCCAGACTCAAGACAATTTCCTCCCGCCGCACGACGCGCGGCCGGGCCTGGGGGTCACGCCGGGCGCGGCGACGCCCAATCCGCCCATCGATCGGCCAGATCCTGGGCATAGCCGTCCCGGCCTCGGCTCCGGCCCCGGGAACCCGATCCAGCGCGGCCGTTGAGCGAGCAGGGAGGCAAGGATGACCGATACGATGACGATCCAGACGACCGACAACGACCCGCTGGCCACCCCGCGCTGGCTGTTGCAGGAGGGTGAGACCGAGCAGGCGCACCACGAACTCTTATCCCGCGTCAAAGAGGTACCCGGCGACCAGCAGGCCTGGTACCTGCTCGGGGTGTCGGCCTACCGGTTGCAGCGGCCGGACGAGGCCGTCGACCATTTCAACGCGGCCGTGCGGCTCGACCCGGCCGATGACCGCGCGCACCACGGATTGGCCCTTGCACTGGAAAAGCTGGGCCGGCGAACCGAGGCGGGACGCGAGCAGCACATCGCTTTGACGCTCAAGGATGCGGCGGCCGCGGCGGTGCGCCCTACACCGGTGGCGGCTGCGCCGGTGTCGCAGCGGCGGGTCCGTCGCCCTACCGGCGAAGAGACCTCCCCCCACAAGCCGCCAAAACCGCTGATCAAGATGTTGGGCATCGGGAAGCGGTTCTTTGGCAATATGGACGTGCAGGTCACCGGCAGGATCCGAGATTTGGCCGGCTTGGACGAGCCCAAGCCCGGCATGACCCCGCCGGTCTTCTATGTGCGGAACTTCGTACTGCGCACCACCGACGCCCATCGGAAGGACCACCCGTCGGTCTCCGTGGAAATGCGTGGCGCCCGGATGCAGGGCTTTCTGCGCAACGGCGAAGAAATCGTCCTTGACGCCACGATCGACCCGAAACGCAACATCCTGCGCGCCGAGAGGGCGACCAAGGTCTCGACCGGCGAGGTGTTCACACTAAGCGGGCAGCCGCACCGGTCGATCGGCTCTATCTTTCGCTTCATCGGGGCGTTGATCCCGTGGGTCGTGTTTCTGGGGATCCTGGGCGCGATCGCGGTCGCGATCCTGTCGGCCGCCTAGAACCGTCCGATCCGGCGGCCCATGCGCATCGCCTGTTTCGCCCGGCGAGCGGTTTCGCGGCCCTGGGTCTGCTGGCGGCGGGCGGCGTCTGGGT
>JASJCA010000151.1 GCA_030066215.1 Rhodobacter sp.
GGCAGCGCAGCAGGATCATCGCCAGCTTCAAGCAGTTCTTCGATGTCAGCGTCACCATTGGAGAACGCCACAAGCTGGTCGTTATCCAACCAACCCTGAACCTCGAAGATAGGCTTAAAGTTCGTGAAGCCTTTAGAAGTAAATTTCTCTTTCTTCAGGCGGACCACAGGCCAGCAGGCAGTCCCAGCGTCCATGCGTTTCGCACAGGCACCAATCAATTCAGCCATGGACGAAACGCCAGACACCGAATTGATCTTAAAGTAGCCTTGCTGGTCTTCATCTACGGACCTCATGACCATAGCCTTGGCCTGAAACCACCCATCACCTTCACGTTCGAACGGCCCAAACTCATTGAAGTCAGGCTGCGCAACCGCAGGCTCATTGTAGATGTTTGCGAGACGGGTCGCTGCGGGCTGTCCACCCTTCCAGCATACCCAACCTTCTTGGAAAGAAGTGACATTCACGATCCAAAGCTCGTCATCGGGAACTTCCCGCTTGTCTTGCCCAACCGTGTAACTCCCGGCCTTGCCGGAAAAGTTCATGTAGTCACTGTCTCCCGGAGCGCCGCCTCGCGGGTTGTTCTGTGCGGACTGTTGCGCTCGCGCTGCAAGAGCCTGCATGTCTTCGATATTAACATTGCCACCGAAGACTGTGGCGGGTACGTTCTCAGTCATACGTCTAAGTTTCCATCGTTTAAGTGGGCGGAGTAGTTTCTATGGCGACCTCCGCCCGTTCAATCGCCTTTATCCCCTACTCGAGGACTTCTTCTCCTTCCTCGTCATCCGTAGGCGCAGCGGTGCCTTTGGCGTAATCGGTTCCAAGGTAGTTTTTAACTCCCTTATACCTAGAAAACGGTACGTCGATGTCTCCATTCTCTACGGCGTCTAGAAAGTCTTCCAAGGCGATAGTTACGTTATCGCGATATTTCTTAGGTACGTACATGACAGACCTCTTTGTGTTTCATGTTCTGACAGTGGGTATACCTCTACGCAGAGTGGGCTTGGTCGGTATGTATGCTACTACGTACATGCCTTTAGGAGCATAGAGAGACAGGCTGTTAAACCTGTGAGGCATCTTCCCAATGGCAAGAAGATGGAGCGGTACTTTGCGATTGAGCCACACGCCTTCTGCGTTAGGGTCACTACGTGGTACACACTTTAACATAGCGCGAGCCATCAGCCCAACTCCTGCACCGGCTTGACAGTGAAGCGCGTAGACGGCGCACCAATTTTCTTGTACGGACCAAGGTCGATGCCGTCTTCGATCATCTTCTTGTAGTCGTAGGTCGTGCGACCCTGCACCGACTTGACGTCAAACTCATACCCGTTCCAGATCACCGCTCCCCGATCCATAAGCACGGGGCGCAGTTCTTCGTCGAGTTCCTTGATGCGTTCTTCGATACGTTTCTTGGCGGAATACAAGTCCGCGCGTTCATCCAGTAGCGGCTTGAAGTTATCCAAAGACGCCATTTGCTGTTGCGTTGAGGTCATGGCCAAAATCCTTTCCATTTTTGGCGTGTGCGACCATCATATTACATGCAGCAGTGTGTTTGCAATACTGACAGTCATTGTTTGGAGAAAAAAGTCCCTCAGGCTTGAGGTCTTCCGGCTCCGTGGACATGATCATTTCCGCACGGTCTTGCAGTCTTGCTGCGTGATCGTCTGTGTACTCGATCATGTGAGGGAAACGCCGCTTGTGATCAGAGGCGTCTACGTATAAGATTAGTCCCCCAGCAGGGGACAAGTCCATGTTGTGTGCTATAAGATCAGTATTTTGGACAACTTGGTCCCGGTGGGTAATTTTTGGTAATCTAGAGACGTTGGTGCGTGGGTCCATAGATTTGAATTCCAGAGTGTAGAAGGCTTCGTCCGCATGATTGATTGCGATGCCGTCAGGAGTGCCAGATTGTACTCCGTCTGTGAAAGAGACTTGTTCTTCTCCAAGGTACTTTAGCTCCCACTCATTGCTAGCCCAACCTCGTGTCAAATGATCTACGATCCAGCGCTCGACGTTGTGTCCTCGCTCCCAGAACCCCCAGGCATCGCTTGATTTGGTCTTGGTCCCTTCATTAGGATCGTACCCTGTTTCCTTCATGAATTGCTTATCAAGCTTGATCTTGCGGGCGCACGTACCTATCTCAGAGGCGGTGACGTATGCAGAACGGTCCAAAATTCCGCCCTGATACAAAGGCCATTCCTGCCGCTCCCGCAGGTCAATACCGTGGTCAATCGCCTTAACAAGGTCGCGAGGTTCTAGCATATTGATCCCAGTTTACTATCCGAAAAAAGCAGTCCTCTACCGGGGGACTAGGAGCTTGCGGGGACAAGTTAGAATGATCCCTACCAGCAGAGGACTGTTAGTCGGAGTGTTAAGACCTATAGGTTACCACAATACAAAACTTTTGTCAAGTCATTTCGTTCTTTGGCGCTATGTCAACGATAGACGTTGCGTCCTCGTGCATTAGTCCATTGAGGACGTGTGAACGCAGCGTCAAGCACCTACTGTTGATGTGTTCTAGCGTGATGTCTTCGCCCTGATCCACGTCATAGTGTATCAAGTTCAGCATGCACATGCTAGACATATTACCCAGAGCATCCTGTAGTTCTGCAATGTTTACTTTTGCATCGTATTTGAGATGTCTGACAAACGAGACAAAATACTCTTGCACAATGGTCAAGATTTCGTCGTCTCTATCCAATTTTTCTGTCACTGACTTCTTTCCTTTCCCTTACACCGTCTAACGCCTCGTCAACTACCATACCTTCGCCCAGTACTTTGTCAACGATACAGTCTTGCGTTTGACCACGACGATAGACCCGCTTATAAAACTGATCGATTATTGCAGGCGACGGGTGTACCTCGGCAATTACCACATGATTTGCGGCCTCTTGCAAGTTCCAAGCCACGCCCATAGATTTCATTTGTCCGACCAGAACATCTATGAACCCGTCATTGAACGCCCTGCGGATGTTCTCTTTCATCTTAGCAGACACGTCGCCTGCTACCTTCTCGACCCGTAGACCCATTTCTGTGAACGCCTCGACGTATGCGTCCATCACCTCATGATGCCAGCATCCCAGCAACACCGGACTGTCTTTCACGCTATCCCCCACATAGGGGACTACATGCTTCACCTTTCCCAGACCAATCAGCCGCCATGCCTCAGCTATGATACCACCTTTCAGGTTGATACGCATCAGTATTTCAGCGTGGCCCATGTTTTTGAGTGTAGTTCTAATTTCCTTGGGCAGTGTGACTGGGACTTCAAGTGTTCTTTCTCGCAGTTTAGGCAAGCTAGATGCAGTTTTACGTCGAATTGCTTTGATGTCTTCGTAAACGATGCGACCCAAGAGACCTTCGTTCTGTGAACCGACGATTTTCCACACCGGTCGCATTCTAGGGTTATACTGTCTTTCTTGACTATACGTAAACCTTGTGCAAAAGTCTTTATAGTTGTGGATGTCCCGCCTTGCAAAAGGTTCAGGATGCAGAATAGCAGCTTGAGTATAGTAGTCGTTTGCATGGTTCATTTTCGGTGTGCCGGTCATGTTCCATACCGTGTCAAACCGCTCCGCGATACCGCCTGCCAAATCCATCTGATTACCAAAGACGGCTTGCGTCTGTTTGGCATCGATGTTGCAGACGTTGTGGCTTTCGTCTAGCGTTAGTGACCCGCCGTCAAATGTCTCGTAAATCCTCTCCCTTGCATTCCGCATGATCCCGTAAGACATGATCGTGATATCCCCCACTAGGGGACTGGACCCTGTCTTGACTATCCTCGCGTCGGCTCCCAGATATTCCCGCGCCTGTTCCTCCCACCAATGTAGTGCGATAGGCGGTGCCACGATGACATTCCTTTTGGCCCCGAAAAGCTTGATCGCTTCTAAGGCTGTGTGAGTTTTCCCGGTCCCCGGCAGCGAGAAGTTTGGCAGATCAGGATTGTCCGCCATCTTCTGCGCGTCCTCAGCTTGCTCTGGACTTAGCTTTAGCATGTTCTTTTGCCCTCCGTCTAGCTGCGTCCATGGTTAAGGCGGTATCGAATACTTCGTCACCACAACGAACTTTGTAGTATGACTTGTTCAGTCCCTTGATCCAACGTCTGCTAGCCCGACTGTAGTGCCCTCCACTATGAATTTTAACTCTCTGTGCAGTGTAACCTTTAATCAGGTGTCTTTTCGGTCCCAGCATCGAGCATGTCCTTGATGTTGTGGGCTACGCCTCCGTCAAGGCACACGCACACCACTTTGTTCTGTTGCAGATCATGTACCTCGTAGTGCGTAGTTGTCTCATATCCGGCTGCTAGTGGGTACGGCCACATTCTAACTATATATCTCATGTCTATTCCTTCAAGGCGCGTATGGCGGCTGCGTGTTCACGATGCCAAACCGCTACTGTGAAAAAAGGAACACCGTCCTTCAATCCGTTCGCCTTGTCATAAAATTCGGCTTCTTTGTCATGCCACTTCGCCGCTTCTTCCAACGCCTCGGCGCGGGCACGATTAAGTGCCTCCTCACTCATCGCTACCGCTCCCAAAACCAAACACGGTTTTTTGTTCTGAAGTTTCCACCAATAGATTGGCGAGCTTGTAGTAAGCTGCACTCAGGTTAGCATACGCCAGCGCCCTTGCCTGTAGCCGGATGCTTTGGCTGTATGGTGCATCAGGATCGTAATTGTTTTCAAGGTTCACTCGCTTCCTAGCGAAGTGCCGGGATTGTTCCACGAAATGTTTGATCTGTTGTTTTTGTTTGCTATTCCTCGCACCCTCCATGGTGTCTTTCCTGTCCCCCAGTGGGGGAGTTTTGGCAGCGTTGCGGGTGGCGATAGTGTACAGTTCTTCGTCGCTCGTTTTCAGGTCTTCAGCGATCATCACCATACGCTGATACTTGCGCACCTCAAGTTCCGACAAAATTACTTCACGGTCAGCGTCATGCACCATCGAGGTAACCATGCGGTAACCCAGTGTTTTCCACACTTCGCGGTTGCTTTGGTTGTAGGCCCGCCAAGACGCTGCTTGATCGTCCTCAGTTACTCCTAGCTTCATGCTTCTTGACATGTCTCATCCTCATTAGTTTTTCTGCTGCCCGCTTTTCACGGGCGGCGGGGAGCTGCATCACCAACTCCAATCCTCCGCTTCTTCCCGCGTCAGGAAGAAGTGAATTCCGCCCGCGCATTCCTTAGTCCAATCTTCTTCCCAAGTGTCGCAGGTCACGCGCTCACCGGCGCGATAGACGACTTCTTTTCCTCCGCGCCATGGGTAGGCTTCATCCGCACCGATAACTTCGATTACATCCACGAACTCAGCCCGGCACTTGCGACCCCATGCGTGGGAGCGACGGGCTTCTTCTGGAACCCGAAGCTTGGCTAGAATACCATCGTTGCACTTTTTCCAAACAACCAGACTGCCCTCGGGAAGAATACGAGTACGTGCAATGGCAAGTTCGGCATTCTTGGCGCCCACGAGGTTGGCATCCGCGAGGTTAGCACACTCTAGGTCGGCATGCGCGAGGTTGGCGTACTCAAGATTGGCGCCCACGAGGTTGGCGCGCACGAGGTCAATACACTTTAGGTTGGCCTCCACAAGGTTGGCGCCCGCGAGGTTGGCGCCCACGAGGTTGGCGCGCAAGAGGTTGGCGCCCACGAGGTCGGCCTCTACGAGGTTGGCATACTCTAGGTTGGCATCCACGAGGTCGGTACGCGCGAGGTTGGCGCGCAAGAGGTTGGCGCGCAAGAGGTTGGCATACTCTAGGTCGGCATGCGCGAGGTTGGCATACTCTAGGTCGGCATGCGCGAGGTCGGTACGCGCGAGATCGGCACCTACGAGGTCGGCACCTACGAGGTCGGCACCCACGAGGTTGGCGCCCGCGAGGTTGGCGCCCGCGAGGCTGGCACTGTTTTTCACACCCCACTGAGCAGCGAGGCCTAGCTTCACAGAATGCGTTGCATCTTCATCGCATTCTATTTCAGCGGTAAACTGAAGGTTCCTTGTAAAGCGATTTGTGACATCAAATTTAAGCTTTGTCGTCGATATGCTTCTTGACATATTTATCCACCTCCTGCGCTAACGTATACTATCAATCCGCCCAGCAGCACGACAAGCACCGCAATGATGATCCACAAATCTCTGACTAATGATTTCAGGTCTTTGACTTCGGCTTCGCGTATGATTTCATCCATCTCATTCATAGCACTTCTTCTCCTTCGTAGTCCTCCCAGCGCTCTCGCATCCTCTCGATGACTTCATCACCTACACCATGAATGTTCTTAAATTCTTTGGTTGTCTTAAAGACGAGGTGTTTGTCTGCCATATCGATATAAGATTGCATCTCCCATATCCGAGAAAACGTGTTCGCCACGATGGGGATGCGTCCGTTTTCTATAAGCTTCGCCGCCCTCCATTTCGTCCACTTGTGAGCGTCCCTGATTTTCGCCATGTCAAAACAGTACACACCATCCAACATAAAATAGTCGTCGGCTTCGATGTGTACTAGTTTTTCACCATTTATTTCTCCGGCAAACAGAACATTAATCGCGGTTCGCGCCATGGTGGACTTCCCTGACCCGGGAAGTCCTCTGATCAAAACGATCTTACTCGTGCCAGTCATTTTCTTTTCCTTTCCCACTGTCGCTTTTGAGCGCACGACATACACCGTTCTCCCAGTTCCCTGCCCGGCCATTGCCAGCGCTTTTTGCCGCAATCTTTACAAGGCTTCATCTTTCCCGGTGGGAACCCAAAGCCCGCATTCATAGCGCCTCGGTAGTTCTTCGCCCGGACTTCTTTCATGAAACATTCTGCGTGGAAGGTGTAGGTATCGCAATACCCAGTTCCCTACGCAATGCCTCGCGGTCTATCCCAGCGTCGTCGGCCCCGGCTTCACCGTAACCGTCAAATGGTCCTTCCCATTGAGTGTAATCCTCGTGTTCATACGCGAAGATATAACTGCGCCCATACATGGCTAGTTCGCCCTCGCTGGCCTCTGTCATCTCGCGCAGTACCTTGATGTTGCGGAAGGCGGTGACGGGGGTGTCCATTGTTCGTTCAGTCATCTTTTCCGCCCTTCAGACTAGACGTGGCGACAACACGGGTAGTGTAACGGTCGCGTTCCCAGTATGCGTTATCACGAACGCGAACAAGCGTCAAAAATTTGTCGGAGGTGACAATTTCGCAGCGAACGCCGGTAGCTGTGGTGTGTGTTGGATTAAAGGTCATTGCAGTATCCAAGTCCACATGCAGCCATGAAACGGTCGCGGCTGAAGTTGTTATTGTCTGCTTTGAACGCGCCGCACATCTCGTTTGCGACGTCCTCAAGGCACACCATCACCGCCCAAAAGCTCCCGTCTGTTTTCAGCGCCTCGCTAGTGTTTGCGCGCTTGCGAACGGTATTGATGCAGTCGGCCAGTGCGACGTAGTCTTCGCGTGTCATCTCTTACACTCCTAGTCCCCAAGTGGGGGATTTGCTGTTATAGGTGTAGTCAGAACATTTCGTCAACAAGGTGTAGTTAACGCAATACCCAACACACTCACCCACATTAGCACATGGCAAATCTTTTGTCAATACAAAATTTTTTATCAAGACAAAAGAAAAGCCCCGAACGCCTAAGCGCCGGGGCTTCTCTCATTCTGCGAAAACTTCTCTATGCAGCATACAGGCGAAACGATCTGATTGCAGCCGCGCACCCGAAAAGACTTCATCGCCGTCCGGTGCATGCATCCTGAATAGCGTGGTTCTCTTCGTCACGTGCGGAAACTTCTTTTCGCTTACCGTGTTGAGCATGTCAATACAACGGTTCACGTCTTCAGTTGTCAGGATGCGGGTGAAACGGTTGCGGCTCATTGATCCAACCTCCATACTGCGAAGGCGATAAGCAGCCCGAACAGCGTCCAGCCTATCGCCATGTCAACCCAATATTCGGGCGGGATTGTTAGGGTTTGTTCTAGCATCTATTAACACTCCATTTTCCCAGTTATAGCTTGTCTCACCCGTCACCATTAACGAGGCGATCAAGGTATCGGTTTACGACAAATGCAGATACTGACACCCGAACCACCATAACGCCGGGTTTGTGCTTCGGGAAAAAACCGCAAGCTTCCCAGCCTAACGTGGATATAGACGTCGAACCATCCCACATATTAGCCCGGATCACATCGCGTATACGGTCGGCGCTTGATCTGCCGGGATTGAGTGTTTCAAGCGCCTTTGCGGTGGCTTGCAAGCTGCTATCGTCTATTTCGATGGTGTAAGACATTTCTCACTTCTCCATTTTCCCAGTTATAGCTTGTCTCAGTTGTGCAGGGTTGCAGTCTAGACCCCTAGCAGGGGATTAGACAGGCTGGACGGTCACGGGGTCAAGCGACCCTTCGACCAGACCATTCACCATGCGGGCGAAGTCTTCCATAATCGTAGAGGCGACTTCCTCACGATCCGCGTCAACCTGTTCCGCATCGATGCGAGCGAAAGCAATCTTCGCCAGATGCTGCGCCACCAATTCAGGCGACCAGCCGCTAAATGCGCCTTCGCTTTCAGTGTCGGCCACCATGTCAGACACAACGTCTTCAACGGTATCCGCGTCGGCCTCGGCCTGTTCCTTGGCAGCGGCTGCGATCTTGTCGGCATTGCGTTGATTGACCCCAGCACAAAGCGCCCGGATCAATTCGTCACCGCCTTCAAGACCAAAACAGGCTGGAACATTGTATTCCTTCCCGTCCTCAGTCTTAGCCGGAACAGCGGCCCCGTTGTCATCAAGGGTGATCCCCTGATAATCGCCCCATGCCGAAACATGGACCGGAACAACGACGCGAGCCATTGCCATTTCCGTTTCCGAAAGAGCGTTCGACCCTTCCGAAAGCATCTTGCCCAAGGCCGTCTTGGCGGCAGCGTCCAGCCCGGTCTTGGTCCCGTCGATCATTTCAGCGACAAGACCACCTACAGCCTTCAGCGTGTTGGCATATGCGGTACACACACCCTTAGCGCCGGTCACCCGCGCGCCGATGGTAGCGTCAAGACCGTCGCCCGCTTCAGCGGCAATCAACCCGGCCTTGTAGTGTTCCGAAATACCATTCTTGCCCATGTAGTCCGCAATCGTTTCCGTCGCAAACTTCATGAAGCGGCCCCATGCTTTCTTATCCGCAAATTCCTCGCGGATATCGACAACATGCGCAGCCATGGCCATGGATTTTGCCCGCTTGGAAACCGCTGCCTTGTCATCGGCTGCGATATCTTTTTCCAATTGGGTATAGACCTTACGCAAGGCTTTCGCCTGCGCGGGGTCAATCGCTTCCAGTTCATCAAGCGTGGTCGGTTCCGCCACCTTCTCATTGGAAGGCTTAATCTCCGACCATTTCACCGCCCCAACGTCATAGTTGCC
>JASJCA010000150.1 GCA_030066215.1 Rhodobacter sp.
CGCGCCGGATTTCGGCCCGGTTCCCGGAAGGCCGCGATGCAGGAAGCCGTCCGCGGATTTGATCGTCGCGTCCGGCTTGAGGTCGAGCGGTCCGCCCCCCCGGCTTTCCACCTGCCCCCCGGCGGAAAAGGGCAAAACGGCCAAGCCGTGCTGCTCGAAGCTTCCTGCGACGATGACGTGTTCGCCGGTGGCGAGCGCATTGACCATGCGCTCGTGTTTGATCGGGCAATCGTCGGGCACCGGAATGTCCTCAGGCGTCTGGTTTCCGATCACCGTGCGAAGCAGCGGATGTTCGAAATAGGACTGCCGGCCTCCGGGCGGATAACCCGGTATCCTGTCGTCGCGCTGTACCCAGATCCGCAGAGGCTCTAATCCGGGCAAACTTGTTGTAACGGCAATTTCGATCTTCCAAAGACCGAATGGGGCAACAAGATTGCGCAATTTGTCATCGGCCCGATACTTGGTCGGTTGCAGCAAGAGGTCGAAGACACCCCGCCAACTGCTCCAATCCCATCGATAGGTCAGTTGGCCGACGGGATCATCCGGCGCCCGAACCACGAACTGACGCATTGTCACAAACCCATTGTCGTGCACCTCTTTGCTCGTGACACCGCCCGGTGAGGTCACCTTGATGACGACGCGTTCCTTCTCGAACGGGAATCCTTCGTACGGCATCCAGATCTGGAGCCGGGAATTTGTCAGATCGTCGGGATGCACCCGCCACGTCAGCGTCTCCGTTGCGGTCGTCCTGCCCACTTGCGCGGGCACCCGCGCGTGGCACTGGGACACATGTCCATTGCCGGCCGAAAACACGACCCGAAAGCAAATCTTGAGGAGGTCTTCGTAACGCTTGATCAGAGCGTCCAGATAGCGCTCTGGCAGCGAGCCGCCGTCATGGGCGCTGGCGTAGTTTCCGTAGCTGATATTCATGACGACCGGCGCATTTTTACCGTCGGGCGTGGTCATTCCCTCCGCACGCAGCCCGATATAGGACGCGGCAATGCACAGATGGGCGCCCAAATTCAGGCCGCTGCTGTCCTTGACCTGTTCGCGGGGGAACTGAACCGCGACGATCGGCCGGTCCGTTCGGTCATCGGCGGGGGAATGCCCGGCGGCTGTGTCCAGAACATGGGTTCCATGGGCAATGCGGCGGCGGCCGATATCGGTGAAGCCCATCTTGTTCCGACGCAGGTTCGCTAGCCGATAGAACTTCTCCTCGTCGACGCGGCCCCCGGCGGTGCTTTTGACCAGCAGATCGTCGATCCCGCCCCGCCCATCCTTCGAGATTTCGCTGCGCACCGAGAGCTTGTCCTGTCCGGCAGGCCGGCCGTCCATGTCCCAGAAGTGCTGGACGCGCGACTTGCAGTCACAGTCCTGAAATCGCGAATTGGCGATCGCGATGCCGTCATCGATCACGCCCATCACAACCGTATCTTTTGGAAAGTCCCTCGGATCGGTTTTCTGGGCGAACGTGGTTGCGAGACGTTCGAATTCCGAAAAGTCCTCGATCGGCCGCGAAAGCTCCAACGCCTTGGCCGATGCTCGAAACGCCACCGCCTCCGCCTCACCGGTCAGCATCGCCGACCCAAAAAAATTCGTCACCGCGTAGCCGATATAGACGCGGTTGAATTCGAGGTCTCCAACAGGGTGAAACCCGTCCGTTGTGAGCGAATAGAACGGATCCGGGAAGTTGTTATTCGGATCCATGTAATAACTTACGAACGCATCCCAAGCTGCGATGGAGTTTTCAGGCATATCGCCGGGAAACTCCGCCTCATCAGGAATACTCACCAGGCTTTTGAACTCGATCAAGAACGGGTATAAATCCCTCTCTGGCAAAAAACCCTGCTGCATCAAGGAAATGTGCCAGAGAGAGCCTGCGTCCAGACCAGTGATCTGTGAAGTTTGATCATTTGATCTGTCTGTCCATGAATAAAACATAACTGAGATCTCCACATCTTCATGGCTTTACAGCTTTAAAGTCAGATCATTCCTCTTTTATTGCCTCACCCCACAAATATTTCAAGATTTCACTATCGGGTACACTGTGGACTCTATTATCGTAAGTATTGATATAGATGTCGCCGTCAAAATCGCTCTGTACGATGGCTACGCCCTCCTTATCGATGCGCGTGAAACCGTGCGGGTCGAAGCCAAGCTTACCGGCATTTTCTCCGATCTCCTGTGGGGTGAAACTGGCACCTTGGAATGATGTCGTTCCCTGGAGCCGAGACACGAAGTAGTCGCCCAACGCCAACCCCAACACCGCGCCGGCAACGTTGTCGATCGGGAAATGCAGCCCGGCGACCGCCCGGTTTTCCGACACGCGCTCGGCAAGATGCATCAGCTGTTGACCGTAGATGGTGTGGTTTTCCTGTTCGTAGTTCTTGGGAACAAGTTTTTTGTTTTCGATGCAGGTGCTGTTTTCGCCGCGTGATACAAGCAGATGCATCATCACCTGGGCCATGGCAAAGGCCTCGACAGCGTGGCCGCCCGGGTACGAACTGTGCCCGGGGGTCAGGACCATCGGCTGAACCTGGGGCGACAATTCCACAGGCCGGCGGCAGGCCATCATGTGTTTCATCCGCAGGCTCACCAACTGGGCGGCCCGAAATACAGTCCCCATCAGCTCGATCGTCCACCGCGACCGCTCGGGCCGGAAAAACGCCAGCCCCGAGAAGAATTCCAGCGGCCCGGCCAATTGACCGAGGGTCTCGAACGTGCGGTCGGACCGCACCTGTGCGTAGCCGAGAACCATGCCGAGTTGAGCCGCAAAGTCCACCGCCCTTGGTCGCTGCAGGGTCGCTATTTCAATGTTGCCGGCTTTCAGGACGGCGTTGTGCGTATTGTCGGGCACTGTGAAAGTCAGCCCTTCCATCATCTCCACGTCGAACACCGCGGCGCGCACGCGCGGCTCCCACAGCTTCAGATTATCTCTTTTGTTGAGCTCGTGGTGGTCGCGCGTACAGCTCATCTCCCTTTCGGCACCAACGACGCCCTCGCGCGAGAACATAAGCGCGTTGGTCAGACCCGGGCTGTCGTAGTCGCCAAAGCTATGCGCCTGATGGGCTTGATGCGCCTGATGCGCCTGGTGCGCCTGATGGGCTTGATGCGCCTGGTGGGCTTGATGCGCCTGATCGCTGAATGCCATTTGACCTTCCCTCCGCTGATGAACGCGTTTCGACTTATTCCGGCGCGCCGGCCTGCCGCAGAACCGACGAGATCTCGCGTCCGATCTCGAAATCCGCGTTCGGCGAGCGCGCCAGATATTCGCTGACCGAGAAATTCGGGGCGATCTTGAGCAGCTCCGCCATGGATTGCCGCGCCTCGACCTCAAGCCCCAGCCGCCATTCGGCGACGATCTTTGCGCGCAGGCAGGACGCGTGCACACGGTTCGCCCGCATCGAGCGCTTGGCGGCGTCCAGGGCTTTTTGGTTGTCTCCCGCGGTCAGATACGCCGACGCGCAGACCGAGTCGTAAAGATATCGATTGGGATCGCAGGGCGCGAGCGCGATCGCACGTTCGGCGGCTTGCACCGCCTCGGGACCGCGCCCCATGAAACAGAACAGCGCCGACTGCAGCAGCCAGCTCAGGGCGTGATTGGGATCGGATGCGATCGCCGCGGCGTATTGCTCTTCCGCGATGTCCAGGCGCTTCAGCAGATTGGCGTTGACCGCCCCGTCGATTGTCAAGGCAATGGCACAATTCGGCTCGGCGGCGAGTGCTGACTTCGTGGCTGTCGCGGCCAGATACGCATCGCGTTTCACATCGCTCGACCAGCCTTGCTGCACGCGCATTACATGCCAGTTTCCCAACCAGGCATGCGGCAGGGCTTGCCGGCCACCACGGTCGATCAGCGCCTCGAGCAAATCGCGTGCAAAATCGAACCCCTTCGGCGACAACCGGTTCAAAAGGTTCACCGCGCTAAGGAACATTGTGTAGGCCCGCAGGTTGGGCATCGCCGCCATCGTGGCGGTCTGCAATTCGTTCGTGATAATCCCGGCAAAGACCGTTTCGGCGAACTGGTTGACGACGGCCTGTTCCGAAGAGAATAACGAGGCCACCGGGCCACGAATCGGCTCGAACATCACGGCGTTATCACGTCCGGTGTCCACTAGTTCGGCCCGGATGACGATCTCTTGACCGCGGACATCGAATGCTCCGCTGACGATATAGTCGGCGCCCAGCTTTTGCGTGATCTCTGCCGTTGTTAAGGCCCGCCCCGCGATCGCCCGGGATGACAGCTGTGAGATCAGCCGCAGCCCCGGTTGCCGCGTCAATTTGATAGCCGTCTCCTCGGCGACGACATGCCCCAGCATCCGTTCATCCGCCGTGGCGATGCGTGATTCGAGCGGGAGTATCGCCATGGTTGCGCTGAGTTGGTCTGCGAACGCTGTATCAGAGAGGCCAAGCGAGGGGGCGGCCGATCCGCACAAATAGGCGCGCACAGGTTCCTCTATGTTCCGTAAATAGCAGTCGCCCAGATCATAGACATCGCAGTCGATGCCATCGGTGATCCGATCGCGTGTTTCCGCGCAGATCACGAATTCGTCCGCCCCGGCAAGGCCCAAAAGTCGCGCGGCGAGATTGACGGAATGGCCGTAGATGTCGCGTTCGCCCAAGAAAACCTGGCCCGATGCGGCACTGCACCGCAAATGAACCTGCTCGCGGTCGGGAACCCCGTCATTCAGCTCTCGGCTGATCTTCAGAATGGACTGGCCCGCTGCAACCGCATCGCGGGCGTCCGCGAAGTCGATGAGAACTCCATCGCCTGTGCTCTTGACAATTCGACTGCCATGGTTGCGCACAACCTGAATTTCAATCCGGCTTTGAATGTCGGCCCAGCGCCTCACCGAATCCTGCTTATGGTCTGCGATCAGGCGCACTGAATCGACCACATCGACGAATAGAACCGTTCTGGCCCGTTCAACCATGAAACGGTCGATTGAATCAGTATGGCTGTTTCGCGACCCCATCCCAGACGCCGACGGCACGGCGCTCTCCCAATCTCCTGGTACTCAACCGATTTGCCTGCAGTGGCTGAGCAGGTTTTTCCTCTTCGACTGTAGCAACAGCACGTTGCTCGCCGAATTAGTGTAGTTGAGACAGAGAGCGTTTGAAAGATGTCCATCAATTCCAGCCATGTATTGATTGTGTGCCACGATCTTGTGATACAACTTCTACACGCCACATGAATCCGGATTCGGATGTGGAAGTCTGTGGGGAATAGCACAACGTCTGGCTTTGCTTCGCAATGCCACAAGGGCGTGCATTCCCTACTATGGCCGTTCAACAGTTGGAGCGGGCGATGGATGCGAACGATTTTATGTCAGGACTAGGACTGCAGACTAGGCAAAAACTGGAATTGGAGTTGTCCATCCGGCGTTACCAGAACGGCAATGTGGTCGTCGCACAGCATGACGCAACCGATGATCTCTACGTTGTCCTTGAAGGAAATGCACAGGCAAAACTGTATTCCAGCAATGGTAAGGTGGTGTCGTACCGGGAGATGACAAAAGGAGCAATATTCGGCGAAATGTCGGCGATCGACCAGGCGCCGCGTTCAGCTGACGTCATCGCACAAGGAAACCTCGTCGTCGGAAAGATGACTGGGCCACAATATCGCGCTTTCATCGAGGCCAACCCCGAATTCATGTGGGCGCTATTTCGCTATCTGAGCCTGCGAACGCGCGAGATGACGGACCGAATTTTCGAATTCAGCACGTTGCTGGTTCGGCACCGGCTGATTAGGGAACTCTTACGTCTTGCACGAGTAGAAAACACCGATTTCCGCACCGGCTGTCTCACTCCGATGCCGACGCATTTCGAATTGGCCGCAAGGATCAGCACACATCGCGAGGCAATCACTCGCGAGTTGAGCGATCTGTCGAAGCGCGGGCTTGTTCGGAAGACAGCTGATGGTCTCATCATCCCAGATATCGAAGCACTGGCCGCACTGGCCGATACCGATTAGCAGAGTGCGCGGCTTAAGGCCCAAAGACCAAGGTCAGCTTTCACCTCCTCAACCGAAGGCATGTTGCCCGCCGGGTCATTCCAAGACAGCGCCATGACCACGATGTCGAGCAATTCGCGGCCCTTGATATCCCGGCGATCCTCGTCAATGAACGACGCGCAGCCGCTGTCGTCAGGGTCCACATTCGGCCAGATGTTCTTGTTTCCGTTGACGTGGCCGTTACCGTTAAGATCGGCGTTAGCCGTGCCGGAGTTCAGGGCCCGCAACGCGATTTTGAATTGCTCACGAGATTCTGCGTCCCGCAGCGGAGGGTCGGTCTAAAATCGGCTCCTCCTCGCTGAATTAGCGACCGTTCTGGCGAAACAGATTGCATCGTAGCAAGACGTCTGCCGCAGACGCAAAGAAATGCCGGGCCGGCAGTTGCAGCGCGCGCAAAAGGCTGCTGTGTCCTGAACTCTCAGGTTCGCGTCGCCGATTGGGACCAGGTTCACGGAACCCATCAAGGCCAGCGGCAAACGTAAAAGCCGCGACCAAAGGCCGGACACAGGACTGTACTGACCAGCCGCGCGATCAGAGCATTTTATCCTTGCAATGCAGGAGCCATCCACACAGGACGAAGCTGACGAATGCAGGCGCAGAAACACTTGAGGTTTGGCGGCTTGGTCCTTCCTTGACACAGACAAAAGAGCGCTTGCTTCAACGTAGATCGCTTCCGGAGATCGGTCATTTAAGGTTCTTTTCTGCTGGGGTCTCAAGTCCGCCCTCGATTGAGTGGCAAGATCCCCGCTCGCCGGTTCCCAACGCCTCGCGCTTGCATTGACACCGACCATCTGACCTACCTCAAATTCTAGCTCTTCAACGTTGCTTCGCGGTGCTCGGCTCGTATCAGATTGCACGCGTTGGCCCGGCTTGTGGAGTGCCTGCACTTGAGTTCGGACACAACCAATGGAGAGCAAAGACACTCGCGGCTTCGATGTGATCAGCGGACGATGTGCTCAGGCACGTCTAGCCCATCGGCGATCAGCTCATCGGCGTCATAATACCCAATCAGGATCCCGGGCGGCTCTCGGGCGTCGGTCATTGCCTCAACCGTCTCGGCCGATCGCGTGACTCGCGTGTGGTGGCGCCGACACCACTCGAAATGCAGCGCGCCGAGGCGGTCGATGTGATCGGCATGGTCGGTGACGGCGCCCAGATCGGTCAATTCACAGGGATCGGCGTGCAGGTCGAACAGCATTGGGCGGAAGGTCTCAGCATGGATGTACTTCCAGCGGCCATCGAAGATCATCACGAGACGCGCATCGCTTTGGTTTACGCCAGTAGCATGGCGCGCGTCACGCGTGGCGTAGTCGTACTCCGAGACCACGTAATCCCGCCAATCCGGACTGTGCCCGTGCAGCAGCGGTTGCAGCGACCTGCCTTCCAGAATATGCGGTTTCGGCGTCGCTCCGAAGAAATCCAAGAACGTCGGGGCCAGGTCGATCCCCTCCACCAAGTCGTCCGACACGGTGCCGCGTGCCGGGTCGGCCTCCCTCCTCGGATCATAGATCAAGAGCGGGATTCGAGCCGAGCAATCGTAGAACAGGTCTTTCTCGCCGATCCAATGATCGCCCAGATTGTCGCCGTGGTCCGAGCAGAAGACGATCATAGTGTCGCCGAACCGGCCGCTGTCTTGCAGGTATTGGAACAGCCGGCCAAGCTGATCGTCGAGTTCCTTGATCAGCCCCATATAGGTCGGCCCCACCAGGTCACGGACCTCGTCGCGCGAAAAGCTCCGGCTAACACGCATTGACGTCCAAGCCTGCATCAGCGGGTGATCGGTATTGAGCTCCGCCTCGCTGCGATTCACCGGGGGCAGGTCGCCAGGACCGTAGAGCGCGTTGTACGGCGCCGGAGCGAGATAGGGCCAATGTGGCTTGATATAGCTGAGATGGCAAAGCCAGGGCTGGCCGCCCTGCGCCTCGATGAACTCGATCCCCCGCGTGGTCAGCCACGCAGTCTCGGAATGCTCCTTTGGCACGCGCGCCGCCAAGGGCGCGTTCTCCAAGAGCCAGCCAGATCGCCACTCCCCGTCCGGTCCAACGGCCGTGTTCGCCCATTCCTCCCATGGATTGTCGCCATCCATGCCGTGGTCGCGCAGGTACTGGTCGTAATCCTGGGCATGACGGCCCGGATAATCGGAGTGGTTCGTACCGTCGTCACGCACGAAGACCTCGAATCCGCATTCGCTGACCAAAGCGCCGATGGTGCTTTCCGGCTCGATCCCCAGCCGGGCCATTCCTTCGCGGTCTGGGATCATATGGGTCTTGCCGACCAACGCACATTTCACCGCGATCTCAGGCAAATGCTCACCCAACGTCGGCTCGCCGACGCGCAATGGGAAGCCGTTCCAGGTGGCGCCGTGGCTGCGCACGTAGCGCCCAGTGTAGAAACTCATCCTGCTCGGCCCGCAGACTGGAGATTGCACGTAAGCCTGTTTGAACCGCACGCCCTGGCTTGCCAGCCAATCGAGGTTGGGCGTGTCGAAATGGGTCGCGCCGTAGCAGCTGAGGTAGTCGAACCGAAGCTGGTCGGCCATGATCCAGAGGACGTTCATTCGCCGGTTTTCCGACCCCTGAAGTGGGGAAACGACCGGATATCGGTGCCCGCGGCATGGCGCTTGGCGGTATAGGCCGCGAATGCGCCCGACTCGCTTTCATTCTGCCCGGCCTTCAGCGCCTCTTTGTAGCTCGGGCGCGCGGCGAGGCAGTCGAACCAGACCGCCAGATGCGGCTTACGTTCGAACGGTCAATCCATCAGGCGCATCAGGTGCACGTTCGGCATCAAGGCGATATCGTTGATAGAGAATTCACCGACCGCCAGATAGGCCCGCCCGTCGCTCAAGGGCGTATCTAGATGGCAGAACCCGGCATCGGTGCGCGCGATGGCGGCGTCGATGCCGGGTTCTGCCATCTAGATACGCCCTTGAGCGACGGGCGGGCCTATCTGGCGGTCGGTGAATTCTCTATCAACGATATCGCCTTGATGCCGAACGTGCACCTGATGCGCCTGATGGAT
>JASJCA010000065.1 GCA_030066215.1 Rhodobacter sp.
GCAATCGCGGTCATGACGTTGTCGATCACGATATAGGACTGGTTGGCGGGCGGCGGGCCGATACGCACGGGGCGAGCATACGGAGAAGAAGAGTGAAACCTCAGGCAATCCCCATTCCCACCCAGGCCGTCGCGCTGTCGCGCGCTGGTTGGGCCGTCCTCTTGGGTCTGGCGTTCCTTATCGTGCAGACCCTTGCGAGCCAGGCGCAAAGCCGTCCCGACAGCTTCGCCGACCTCGCCGACCAGATCAGCCCCTCGGTGGTCAACATCACCACAGCGACGACGGTGGCGGCCTCGACGGCGCCGAGCCCGATCGTGCCCGAAGGCTCGCCGTTCGAAGATTTCTTCCGCGATTTCATGGACCGCAACGGCGAAGGCCAGCGCCGCCCGCGCCGAAGCCAGGCGTTGGGGTCGGGCTTTGTGATCTCGGAGGACGGCTTCATCGTCACCAACAACCACGTGATCGAGTCGGCCGATGAGATCACCATCGAGTTCTTCTCGGGCGACGAGTTGAAGGCCACGGTGGTCGGCACCGACCCCAACACCGACATTGCACTCTTGAAGGTCGAGGCGGAGGAACCGCTGCAGTTCGTGCCGTTCGGCGACAGCGACGGTGCCCGCGTCGGCGACTGGGTGATGGCCATGGGCAACCCGCTGGGCCAGGGCTTTTCGGTGTCGGTCGGCATCGTCTCGGCCCGCAACCGCGCGCTGTCGGGATCCTATGACGACTACATCCAGACCGACGCAGCGATCAACCGCGGCAACTCGGGCGGGCCTTTGTTCAACATGGACGGCGAAGTGATCGGCGTGAACACCGCGATCCTGTCGCCCAACGGCGGCTCGATCGGCATCGGCTTTGCCATGGCCTCGAACGTGGTGACCAACGTGGTCGACCAGTTGCAGCGCTTCGGCGAAACCCGCCGGGGCTGGCTGGGCGTGCGTATCCAGGATGTTGGCGCCGACGTGGCCGAGGCCCTGGGGCTCGAAGAAGCTGCCGGCGCGCTGGTGACAGACGTCCCCGACGGCCCGGCGAAGGACGCCGGCGTGGAAGCCGGCGACGTGATCATGACGTTCGATGGCACCGACGTTCAGGACACCCGCCAGCTGGTGCGTATCGTCGGCGATACCGAGGTCGGCAAGGCGGTGCGCGTTGTGGTGTTCCGCGATGGCGGCACGCAGACGCTGATGGTCACGCTCGGCCGGCGCGAAGAAGCCGAAGGCGCAGTGCCGGCCTCGGCGCCGTCGTCAGAACCGATCGAGAAGGACATCCTTGGGCTGACCGTCACTGCGATGACCGAAGAGCTGCGCGAGCAGCTCGGCCTGTCCGCCGGCGCCGCCGGGCTGGTCGTGCGCGAGGTCGACGAGACCACCGAGGCGCACGAGAAGGGCCTGCGCGCGGGCGACGTGATCACCGAAGCCGGCCAGCAGAAGGTGCAAAGCGTCGGCGACCTCGAAGACCGCATCGCCGAGGCCCGCGAGGCCGGCCGCAAGTCGCTCTTGCTGCTGGTCCGCCGCCAGGGCGAACCCCGCTTCGTGGCGCTGTCCTTGGGTTGAGGCCGGAGGTCTGAACTGGGAAAGGGCGCCGCTGGGCGCCCTTTTTCGTTGGCGTTCCGCGCTGCCCGGGATTGCCTGTGGCAGTCGCGGGTTTCTGGCAATCCCTGGCAGAAATCGTTTGGACGAGGATTGCTCCCGGGAGCCTGGACACGGACTCAAGGCCGCAGGCCGCCGTGCCCATCGCCAGTTCGTAGACCGCAAAAGGTCCAGTGGACCTTTTCGGGCGGCCACGAGCGCCCGGCTGGGGTGGCGATTGGTCGACACCTGCGCATCGCTTGAGGTCCTACGGACTCGACAGCCATAAATCGCTGCCGATCAGACGTCGGATCGCCACCCCGCGGGTCGGCGATGGACACGGCCCCGCACGTCTTTGGGCAATGTCCGCTCCTGGCCGACCCGGTTTCGTGCTACTCTGATTTGCAGTTTCACCGACCCATAGTCCGCCCAACCCATTCCGGAGACACGCCATGACCCACGCCGCCCGCAAGAAAGCCAGCGATTTCGACCCGCGCATCCTCGAGATCTTCGATGGCTACGTCCACGGCCGCCTCACCAAGCGCCAGTTCATCCGAGACGCGGGCAAATACGCCGCGGCGGGCGTGACCGGGGCGATGCTGCTCGAACAGCTGCAGCCGAACTATGCCTGGGCCCAGCAGGTCGCCCCCGACGATCCGGCCATCGAGACCGCGACCGTCAGCTACGATAGCCTCGTGGGCCACGGCACGATCCAGGGCCTGATGGCGAAGCCGGCCGGCGCGGCGGGCCCGTTGCCTGCGGTGCTGGTGGTGCACGAGAACCGCGGCCTCAATCCTTATATCGAGGACGTCGTGCGCCGTACCGCCAAGGCCGGCTACCTCGCCTTCGGGCCGGACGGGCTGACCCCGCTCGGCGGATATCCCGGCACCGACGACGAGGGGCGCGAGATGCAGCGCTCGCTCGACCGGGCCAAACTGATGGAGGATTTCTTCGCCGCCTTCGAGTTCCTGCGCGACCACGAAAGCTCGACCGGCAAGGTGGGCGCCGTGGGGTTCTGCTATGGTGGCGGGGTCTGCAACGCGCTGGCGGTGGCCTATCCCGACCTCGCCGCCTCGGTGCCGTTCTACGGACGGCAGGCGGCGGCCGAAGACGTGCCGGCGATCGAGGCGCCGCTCTTGATCCACTATGCCGGGCTCGACGATCGGATCAATGCCGGGTGGGAGGCCTATTCGGCGGCGCTGCGCGCGCACCAGAAGGCGTTCAGCGTGCACTTCTACCCCGGCGTGAACCACGGCTTTCACAACGACACCACCCCGCGCTACGACGAGGCGGCGGCCACGCTGGCGTGGGATCGGACGCTGGCGTTCTTCGCCACACATCTGAGCTGAAAGCGGGGCCGAGGCGGCCTCAGTTCATTTTGACCCGTTCCCATCCCTCGGGAATGCCGGGGTGTCGCACCAGCCCCAACTGCCGCGCGGCGGCGATCGACAGGATGCCAGAGTTGAGCCCTTGCGGCTTCTGGAAGGCACGCACCGCGCGGCGGGTCCGCGCCGTCATCTCGCCGGTGATCGGCCCGCGGTAGAGGTCGCGGGCCTCGAGCGCGCGCTGCAGCGAGGCGACGAACTCTGGCGTCTGCAGATCGGCGCAGGGCACCTCGAACCAAAGCTCTTTGCGCTCGCGCACGATCGCCTGGCGAGTTTCCGTCTTGTAGACCGCTGGGTAATAGACTTTGCCGTCGGTGCTGACCGAGGCGGGCTGTAGCATCACCTGTTCGGTCACCGTCTCGACCAGGGCCGGGGTGACGTCCTGGGCATAGCATCCGGCGGGGTCGAGCCCGGGCGGCGGGGCGGAGCGGGTGGCGGTGACCTCGGGTTCCACCAATTGCGCCACGTCGGGCATCTCGACATCGCTGCACGCCGCCAAGGCAAGTGCGGCGGCGCAGGCCGTCAGGATCGGTTTGATGGTCATGTCTGCTCGCTGCCTCTTCGGGCTTTGGACAACCCTAGCCGGTTTTCCGCGCGCGCGGAACCCGAGCCGGGCCGTCCCGCGCGGCCTGTGGCGGCGGGGCACCAATGTGGTCAGGGCTGGTCGGCGGCGCGGCAGGGGTCGTGATGTAGTAGGCTGTCCAGCAGGCCAGAGAGATCCTCGATCCGCTCGGCGATCACATGGGTCACCGCACCCTCGCGCTGCAGCCGCCCGGTGACGCGCAACAGCCGCCCGGCGATCACCGCGCGGCGGAACGCCTCGTAGATCTTGCGCCAGACGATGACGTTGCAGACCCCGGTTTCGTCCTCGAGCGTGACGAAGATCACGCCCTTGGCGGTGCCCGGCCGCTGGCGTACCAGCACCAGCCCCGCCACCGCCAGCCGCGCGCCGTGGGGCACGCGGTCGATCAGCGCATGCGGCACCGCGGCGGGCGGCCGGGGCCAGGGATCAGGGCCGGCGATCATGGAGAACGAAGATAGAACATCTGTGGCGCGGTGCAACCCCGATCCGGGCGCACGAAAGACACTGGCAAATCCGGCCCGAACGCCCTATTTGCACGGATTGGAACGTCGAGCGCAAAGAGGGCGACATGGCCAGGATCACCTATATCGAGCACAGCGGCACCGAGCACGTCGTCGAGGTCGCCAACGGCCTGACCGTGATGGAAGGCGCCCGCGACAACAACATCCCCGGCATCGAGGCGGATTGCGGCGGTGCCTGCGCCTGTTCGACCTGCCATGTCTATGTGCATCCCGACTGGGTCGCGAAGTTGCCCGAGAAGGAGGCGATGGAAGAGGACATGCTGGATTTCGCCTTCGAGCCGAACCCGGAGCGCTCGCGTCTGACCTGCCAGCTCAAGGTCAGCGACGCGCTGGACGGGCTGGTGGTGCAGATGCCGGAAAAGCAGATCTGATGATCGGCACGGCGCCGCGTCCGGCGTGGCGCGGCTTGCCCCGGTGCGCCCGCGGCGCACTGATGGGTCTGTGCCTGTGGCTGCCGGGGCAGGTCCTGGCAGAGCCCGCGCGCGCCATCGTCGATGCGGTCTTCGCCGAGCCCACGACCCGCTATGCCCACGGCGTTCTAGGCGACGACGAGGAATGGGGCGCGCTGCGGTTGACGGTCCGGGACGGTGCGGCGACCCGCGACATGGTGATCCGTCTGCCCGAAACCCGGGTTTTCGAGGATCTCGTGCCGCGTCTGATCGACCTGGATTTGGACGGCGCGCCGGAGGTCGTGGTCGTCGAAAGCGACGCGGGGCAGGGGGCGCGTCTGGCCGTTTATGGCACCGACGGACTGATCGCCGCGACGCCCTTCATCGGCCGCGCCTTTCGCTGGCTCGCGCCTCTGGGCGGGGCCGACCTCGACGGCGACGGCGCGATCGAACTGGCCTATATCGACCGGCCGCATCTGGCCAAGACGCTGCGGGTCTGGCGGTATTCCGAGGGCCGCCTGGTCGAGGTCGCCGCGCTGCCCGGGTTGACCAACCACCGGATCGGCGAGCCGTTCATTTCGGGCGGGATTCGACACTGCGGCAGGTCGCCTGAGATTGTCACGGCCGACGCTGGCTGGCGCCGGATCATGGCGGTTCGCCTGGTGCAAGGCGGCTTGGAGGCCCAGGCGATCGCGGATTTCGCCGGCCCGGACTCCTTCGCGGCGGCTTTGGCGTGCCAGTAGCGGCGGTCAGAGTGGGCGGTCGTTGATCCCGACATTCGGCTGAATGTGCCTGGAACCAACCCATCCCTCCTCGTGGGCACGGCGGGGCTGCGCCCCTTGACTCCGTGCCCCAGGGCGGCACTTGGATATCCGTCCGAAGCCAAGCAAAACGAACGAGGCCCAACCTCGCCCAACAAATCCAGCTCCATCGACCGCCCGCCGGCCGCCAAAAAAGAAGGGGGCGCATGCGCCCCCTTCACAGGTCGAATCGGCGCTAGCCGAACCGAAACCCCGGCCCCGTCAGTGCGGCGTCTTCGGATAGTACCGCCAGAAGAAGTTCAGCGGGACGTCCTGCTTCACGCGCTGATGCACGGTAGTATGCACGATCTTGCCGTCGTTGTTGCAGACGTTGAAGTGCTTGACATACTCCGACGGCACCCATGTCAGCGTCCAAATCGGGATCTTGGTGCCGCGCGGCAGGTTCGGCGTGGCCCAAGGGTCAAGCACCGTGGTGAAGCCGTCAAGCCGAAGCCGCAGCATCAGGCCCTTGGTCTCTTTGAATACGGAACCGCATTCGCCAGGCTGGAGCGCCGGGATCAATTTGACGTCTTCCTCCCATAGCCGGTTGTAGCGCGGGATGAACGGGCTGCGCAGCTTCACTTCGTAGCCTTGGAACAACTCTTCGGGCGCTTCACCCGGCTTGAAGAGGTGGCCGGTTTCTTCGTTCAGCTGCTGCCGCAATTGCGCGCACGGGCCGTCAACCAGCGAGCTGCCCACCGTGCATTGCCGCGTGGTTCCGCTAAGCGCAGCCGCGACGTCCTCCATCTCTTCGAGGAAGAACTTCACGTCCGCCGCGCGGCCGCCAAGTGCCGGACAGCCCTCGCCCAGGGCGAGCCGTTCGAGCGCTTCGATGACCCGGCGGACGGTCTCGGCGATGTCCTTCTGCGCGGTTTCGGCACGTCCAGCGATGTCGATATCGTCCTGGTCGATGTTCCGGCCAAATCTCTCTTGCGCCTCGCCCAGATCTTTCGGCACCAGGCTCGGCAGCGGCCGCGTGCCACCATAGACCAGGCCCAGCGTCAAATCGATCGCGGCGCCGACGCCTTCACAGCTTTCGCCTTCGGTGAGGATGCGAACCAATTGTTCCATCCGGGCCTGCATGTTGGCGAAATCTGGGGCGGGTTGTTCGTGGCCGCCGGCATGCGCGCCGGCCGTAATCATCGCAGATGCCGCAATCGCAGTGGCGGATCGCCACAATTTCCTAATCATCGGACTACTCCTTAAATTGAAAGAGCCTAGAGCATACACCAAAAGGGAGCGTGCCGCAAAGCCCGGCGTCGTGAAGTCAGAGTAAAATGCGCTTGGCGCGCTAGAGCTTCGGGGCCAGAGCCCGCCACCCGATATCGCGCCGGAAAAACCCGCCCGGCCAGTCGACACGGTCGGCCATGGCGTAGGCCCTGTTCCGCGCTTCGGCCAAGGACCCACCGCGCGCCGTGACATTCAGTACCCGCCCACCGGTCGCTACAAGGTGGTCGTCGCGTTTGGCGGTGCCAGCGTGAAAAACCATGTGTTTGCTGTCTTCGGGCAACTCGTCGAGCCCGCCGATCGGCGTGCCCTTTGAATAGGCGCCGGGATAGCCTTGCGCCGCCATCACCACCGTCAACGCGTGATCGTCCGCCCAATTGATGCGCGCGTCGGCCAGGCTAGCCTCGGCGCAGGCCAACATCAGGTCCAGGGCCTGCGCCCCGAGCCGCATCATCAGAACCTGGCACTCGGGATCGCCGAAGCGGACGTTGAACTCGACCAGCCTCGGGCGCCCGTTTTCGATCATCAGCCCGACATAGAGAACGCCCTGATAGGGCGTTCCGCGCCGCGCCATCTCGGCCACGACCGGCTTGACGATCTCGTCGAGTGCCCGGTCGGCCACGGAGTCGTTGAGGATCGGGGCCGGGGAATAGGCGCCCATACCACCGGTGTTGAGGCCGGTATCACCTTCGCCGACGCGCTTGTGGTCCTGCGCGGTGCCGATCGGCAGCACGGCGGTGCCGTCGCACAAAACGAAGAACGAGGCCTCCTCGCCCGCCATGAACTCCTCGATCACGACCTCGGCGCCGGCCGCGCCGAAGGCGCCGCCGAACATCTCGTCGACGGCCGCTTGCGCGTCCGCCTCGTTCATCGCCACGATCACGCCCTTGCCGGCGGCGAGCCCATCGGCCTTGACCACGATCGGTGCGCCTTGGGCATGCACATAGTCCTTCGCCGGACCAGTATCGGTGAAGCGCGCCCAGGCGGCGGTGGGCGCGCCGCAGGCGTCGCAGACTTCTTTGGTGAAGGCCTTCGAGGATTCGAGCCGCGCGGCCGCTTTGGACGGGCCGAATACCAGCACGTTTGCCGCGCGCAGGTCGTCGGCCACCCCGGCCGCCAGCGGCGCCTCAGGCCCGACGATCACGAAGTCGACCGCATTCGAGACCGCAAATTCACAGACCGCCGCGCCATCCTCGATGTCGAGATCGGCGCAGTCCGCGATGCCTTCGATGCCGGCGTTCCCCGGCGCCACGATCAGCCGGTCGCATTTCGGGTTCTGCAGCACCGCCCAGGCCAGGGAATGCTCGCGCCCGCCGCCGCCTAGAATCAGGATATTCATGCCGGTTGCGTCCCTTTCCAGCCACCCGCGTATCGGTCCTAGCGATCCGTCTTCGCCGGCGAAATGCACCTATCGGGCGCGATGAGCCTTTCCGCCCAATGATCGCTGCTCTAGGCTTTCGCTGCGAGCAGTACAAGGCACTCCGATGTCCGACCTCTTCGAAGACGAGCCTGGCCCCGAGCCGCCCGATAACGCGGCGGAGTTCACCGTCACGGAACTGTCGAATGCGGTGAAGCGTGTCATCGAGGGCGAGTTCGGCTTCGTCCGGGTTCGCGGTGAGGTCGGGCGGGTCAGCCGGCCCCGCTCGGGCCACGTCTATCTCGACCTCAAGGACGACCGCAACGTCATCGCCGGCGTGATCTGGAAGGGCGTCGCCGGGCGCCTCGCCACCCAGCCCGAAGAGGGGCTCGAGGTGGTCGCGACTGGCCGGATGACCACCTTCGGCGGCCAGTCGCGCTATCAGATCGTTATCGAAGACATCCGCCCTGCCGGCATGGGCGCGTTGATGGCAATGCTGGAGAAGCGCAAGAAGGCGCTGCAGGCCGAGGGCCTTTTTGACGACACGCGCAAGCGCCCGCTGCCCTATTTGCCCGAGGTCATCGGCGTCGTCACCTCGCCCTCGGGCGCGGTGATCCGCGACATCCTGCACCGCCTACGCGACCGCTTCCCGCGCAAGGTGCTGATCTGGCCCGTCGCGGTGCAGGGCGAGAAATGCGCGCCCGAGGTGACCCGCGCCATCGAGGGGTTCAACCGCCTGACCCCGGGCGGCGCGCTGCCGCGGCCCGACCTTCTGATCGTCGCCCGCGGTGGCGGCTCGATCGAGGATCTTTGGGGCTTCAATGAGGAATCGGTGGTGCGCGCCGCCGCGGCCTCTACGATCCCGCTGATCTCTGCCGTCGGGCACGAGACCGACACCACGCTGATCGACTTTGTCGCCGACCAGCGCGCACCCACCCCCACCGCTGCCGCAGAGCTTGCCGTCCCGGTCCGCCTGGACCTGCTCGCGTGGGTGGACGCCCAAGATGCCCGGCTGACGCGCGGTGTGACCCAGGCAATCGGTCAGCGCCGCCAGCGCCTCGCCGACCTTGCCCGCGCCCTGCCGAGACCCGCCAACTTGGTTGCCGCCGCGGCGCAACGCTTTGATCTTTGGTCAGAGCGTCTGCCAAAGGCGCTGATCGCTGCCGCACAACGAAATCGCTTGCGTCTCGCCGACGCCGCCGCGCTGTTGCGCCCCGCCGCCTTGCGGCGGGCGATGACCGACCGGCGGCGCGTCCTGGACCAAGCCGCCAGCCGGCTGCGCATCAGCCTCGTTGCACGTGACCTGGCTCGAAAACGCGAAACCTACGACCGGCTCGCGCAGCGCCTCTCGGCCGCCGGACGAGGCCAAGTGACCGGCTGGGCCGAGCGCCTCGACGCGCTGGAACGTCTGCGCCAGAGCCTCGGCTACCGCGAGACCCTGAAGCGCGGCTATGCCGTGGTGCGCGGAGATGGGGCGGTGGTCACCACCAAGGTCCGCGCCGAGACCGCCAACGCGCTGGAGATCGAATTCGCCGATGGACGCCTCGCGCTGGCGAGCCGCAAGCCGGCAAGATCCAAGGCGGAGACGCCAGATCAGGGATCGTTGTTCTAGCCGCCGTACCTCGCGCAAGACCTGTGACCCGCCGCGCCGCCGACACTGCCCTCCAGGTTCCGCAAATCGGCTGCGCCAACCGGCACCGGTTGGAATTCGCGGCGGCAGCCTATGCCGGCTCCGCCACATGTTGCTTGCGTTTGTACTCGGCATAACGGCGCAACTGGCTTTGCGCGCCGATCCGCAGGTGTCGGCACATCACTGTGTTATGCGCCGCCATGTCGCCCCGCATCTTGTACGCCGAGGCGCGGCAGCCGCCGCCGCAGACCATTTGATAGGGGCAGCCCTGGCATTCGGGCACGTCGAGTCCGCAGGCGCCGACGATGCCAAGTCGCTTGCCGTTCGCGAACAGCTCCTCGACGCCGTGGGTGCGCACGTTGCCCATCCACAGCGGGTCGAAATGCAGCGACTGACAGGGATAGACGTCGCCGCTGGCCGAGACGCTGAAGATGCTGTCGGCCATGCCGCATTTGCCGCCATAGGACACCGCGCGCAGCGGGTCCTCGGCCAGCGCGCCCGGAATGCGTTCCAGCACCGCGTTGAACCGTGCGACCGAGGCTTGGTAGGCCTCCGCCTCGGGCAGCAATGCGAGTTCGTCCAGTTCCTCGGCGGAATTCGGGAGATAAAGCGAAGGCTTGAACGACGTTACGCCCCAACGTCCGTTGGCGAAGTCGGGCAAGAGGTGCAACCGGTCCATGTTGTGTACCGTCACCACCGGGCGCAGGGACAGCGCACGCGCACCTGCCTTGACCAGCAGATCGAGCCCCTTGACGATGCGCGCCCAGGAGCCCTTACCGCGAGTGATGTCGTGATCCTCGAGCACCGCGCTGTCGAGGCTGACGGTGATCGTCTCGAACAGCTCCGCCACCCGACCGGCATTTCGCTTGGTGAAGGCCGTGCCATTCGTCAGTAGGTTGACGCCGAGCCCCAGGCCGCGGGCATGTTCGGCCAGCGAGAAGATCGACTTGCGAAGCATCGGCTCGCCGCCGGTGAAGATCACGTATTGGAAGCCGGCGGCGGCCAGCCGGTCGAGCAGGCCCTTGATCTCGTCGTCGCGCAGCATCCGCTTGCCGCAGGCCAGCGCCTCGGCGCGTTCATCCTCGTTGTAGCAATAGCTGCACTTGAGATTGCAGTTGTCCGTCAGGCTGAGATAGCAGGTGCGGGAGCCGCCGGATTCAGTGTGCACGACCTTGGACGCCCAATCGACCGGCTCAGGCGGCGCGTCGAGCCCGATCAGGCCTGCCCGCGTCAGGGGGTCGAGCAACGGATGGATTTGGCGCAGCGCCGCATGCGCGTCGCCGCCGCCCGCCGCCGCCTCGACCCAATCGATAAGCCGCGCGCCCGGCTGGAGCGCCTCGATGGCCGCGCGGCCGGCATCGTCCACCGGCACCATGGCCTGGCCCTGGTCGGAATAGAGCAGATAGCCGTCGGCGTTCGGGATGAAGTCCCAACGCGGCACCGGATGGATCGTGGTCTCGAGCGTCGTCACGGCGGCCTTCCCCCCTTTTGGACGGCGCCGCCCGATATAGGAGGGGGCAGCGCCGGATCGTCAGGCCCAGTGCCCGGCGTGTTCGCCGCAGCCGTGGCCGGCGCCGTGCGTCGAAAAACAGAAGCAGCCGCAGCCCGAACAAGAGATCGCTCCGAAGCGTTGGATCGGCGTTTCCACCAGGTCCTGGCCACGCTTGGCCGTGACGCCGGCCGCGGCGGCGTCCACATCCTTGCCGGCCTCCAGGTCCGCAAGCAGAGCGTTCAACTTTTCCATCTTTTCCCTGGCCAGTTTCACGTCATCCGACATCGGTTCCCTCCAATTCCCCAATAGGCCGCGCAGAGAAGCGCCTTGGTTGACCGTGGCCCGCGGTCAGGCGAACCGCCTTGATACAAATCAAGCGGGACGTGAAATTTATATGTATTTCAGATGCTTATTTTGAAAGACTCAGAACGCCTTGAAGGTCAGGGTCGTCAGCGATCTCTCGATCCCCTCGATATCCAACAGCCGGTCGTTGATGAACTTGCCGATATCCGCGTCGGCAGGGATGTAGAGCTTCATGAGCAGGTCGTAATCGCCAGAGGTCGAGTAGAGTTCAGAGTGGATTTCGCGCAGGATGATCTCTTCGGCCACCGCGTAGGTCTTGCCTGGACGGCAGCGCAGTTGGACGAAAACGCAGGTGGTCATCGGGCTCTTCCTTCCTGTCGGCCATGGCACATTCGCCGCGCTCGCCCCAATAATCAAGCCGCCGGCTTGGATTGGCCAGAAGCGCTGCCTATAAGGCGCGCGGATCAGAATGGAGCCGCGGGAATGCGCAGGGCCAGCATCAGCCGGAAGACGGCGGAGACCGAGATTTCGGTCGAAATCGACCTCGACGGGTCCGGCGCCTACGAGGTGGCGACCGGGGTCGGGTTCTTCGACCATATGCTCGACCAGCTGGCGCGGCATTCGCTGATCGACATGACCGTACGCGCGAAGGGTGATCTGCATATCGACGACCACCACACGGTTGAGGATACCGGCATCGCGCTGGGCCAGGCGCTGGCGCAGGCGCTGGGCGACAAGACCGGGATCCGGCGCTATGGCGCGTGCCTGTTGCCGATGGACGATGCATTGGTGCGCGCGGCGCTGGATCTGTCAGGGCGACCGTATCTGGTTTGGAATGTCGAGATGCCCACGGCTAAGATCGGCGCATTCGACACCGAGTTGGTGCGCGAGTTCTTCCAGGCGCTCAGCACCCATGGCGGGGTCACGCTGCACGTCGACGCGCTGCACGGAATCAACAGCCACCACATCGCTGAGGCTGCCTTCAAGGCCGTTGCCCGTGCGTTGCGCGAGGCCGTGGAGACCGATGCGCGAGGCCGGAGATGCCGAGGAGAACATGCTTGCGCTGACCAAGTTTCTCGATATTCCCGACACCAAAGCGCGCGAGATCGCGTCGGCGGACCATCTGTTTGTGGATTGAGGGACGACATGGGCTATCACTACGACGACCACAATATCTTTGCCAAAATCGTTCGGGGCGAAATCCCGAACGACACCGTGCTCGAGACCGACCACAGCCTGGCGTTTCGCGATATCGCGCCGCAGGCGCCGGTGCACGTGCTGGTGATCCCCAAAGGGCCTTACGTGAATTTCGATCACTTCGCGGCGGCGGCGTCGGAGGCCGAGATCGTCGACTTCAATCGCGCTGTCGGTGAGGCCTGTCGGCAGGTCGACGTCGATCCCGGATCTGGCGGCGAAGGCTATCGGCTGATTGCGAATTCCGGCGTCGCCGCGGTGCAGGAGGTGCCGCACATGCACGTCCACATCCTGGGCGGCCGCCCCCTGGGCCGGATGCTGCAGAAGGCCTGACGCAAGGGGCGCGCGGGCGGTTGGTATTCCCGAGCGGGTGTTTCCGCAAACCTGTCCTGGCGCGGACTCAAGGCCGCAGGCCGCCGCGCCATCGGCGACCCGCCCGGGTGGGGCGGCGATTGGTCGACACGTGCGCATAGCCTGCGGTTCTTCGGACGCGACAGTCATAAAGTGCCACCGAACAAACGTCGGATCGCCACCCCGCGGGCCGGCGATGGCGCGGCTCCTCTCTCCGTCGGCAATGCCCACCCCGACCCAATACCGTTTGGCCTCAGGTCAGACGCGCCGCCTATCCGTCCGCGGCGGACCGCGTGAGGTCCAGGAAGACGTCCTCCAGGTCGGCCTCGCGGGTTTGCACGTCGCGGATGCGGATGCCGGCGGCGCGCACCGCACTCAGCACCGCGTCGGCAGAGGTCGCGCTTGTGCGGTAGGTCAGCTCCAGCGCGCCGTCGGCGGCACGCTCGAGACCCACGCCAGCGGGCAACGGAATGTCGCCCGGCTCGGCCTCGGGATGAATCACCAAGGTCTTGGCGTCGAGCCGGTTCAGCAGGTCGACGGTGCGCTCCTGGGCGATCTTCTGGCCGTGGTTGATGATCGCGATCTCGTCGCACATCTCCTCGGCCTCTTCCAGGTAATGCGTCGTCAGGATGATCGTCATGCCCTGCGCGTTGAGCTTGCGCACGTTGGCCCAAAGCATCTGCCGCAGCTCGATATCGACGCCCGCCGTCGGCTCGTCGAGCACCAGCACGTTGGGCCCGTGCACCAGCGCCTTACCCAAGAGCAGCCGGCGCCGCATCCCGCCTGACAGCGACCGGGCATAGGCGTCGGCCTTGTCGGTCAGGCCGATCAGCTCCAGCACCTCGTCGGTGCGCCGCTGCGCCCGGGGCACGCCATAAAGCCCGGCCTGCAACTCCAAAGCGCCGCGCGGTGTGAAGAACGGGTCGAGGTTCAGTTCCTGTGGCATCACCCCGATGGCGGCGCGGGACTGGCGCGGGTTGACGTCCTGGTCGAAGCCCCAGATCCGCACCTTGCCGGCGGTCTTGATCACCAGCCCGGCGAGAATGTTGATCAGCGTCGACTTGCCGGCGCCGTTGGGGCCCAGAAGGCCGAAGATCGACCCCGCTGGGATGTTCAGATCGACGCCCTTCAGCGCCTCCGGCCCGCCCTGGCCATAGGTCTTGCGCAAACCCTCGATCTCGATCGCGTTCTCGGCCATCGCCGCCCCTTGTCCGCCCCCGGCGGATCGCTATCATGCGCCCGACCTAGGCCGGAACGGCCGCCGAGACAACCAAGCGAGCGCCGATGCCCATCGAGCCCCCCGAGACCGAGATCGTCGACACCCTGCGTGTGGCCTGCGACGGCGGCGAGGGCGCGCTCGGCCACCCGCGCGTGTGGCTCTCGATCCCGCCCGACAAGGGCTGGGTCGAATGCGGCTATTGCGACAAGAAATTCGTGCACCGGGACTTCGCCGACGCGGCGGGGTGAGTGCTGGCTTCGCAGCGACTGGTGTTGTCAACGCCGTGAGCAGCCGTGCCCATCGTCGACCCGCGGGGTGGCGACCCGCCATCTGAACGGCAGCACTTTATGGCTGTCTAATCCGTAGGACCTCAAGCGTAGCGTGGCCCTCGACCAATCGCCGCCCCTCCGGGGCGGGTCGGCGATGGGCACGGCGGCGCTGCGCGCCTTGATTCCGTGCCCGGGAAGCGCTTCCCCGTTCAAGGTACATCCCCAGCCGTCCCCTCGCCGCTTACCCCGGCACCATCTCGGACGGCCGGCAGGCCAAACGCGCGCGCTCGTCCGGGGCGCGGGACGCGAAATAGCCTTCCAGGTTCCACCCCGCCCAGAACCGCACCCGCGTGCCGTCGCCGAACGTGCCGTTGCCGACGGCGGTGCCGGAGCGCTTCTCGAAATAGGTATAGGTCGACCGCCCGATGCGCCCGTCCTGGCAGCGGAAGGTGGCGACGCCGAAGCCCAGGCCCAGCAATGTGCGCCTCCAGCGGCCGTAACACCGCGCGCCCGTGCTCGATGTCGCCCACAAAGGCCCGCGGCGGGCGCCGTAGGTCTCGCCCCGAAACACCTCGCCGGTGGCCTCGACGCAGCCCACGAAGGGCACGCAATAGGGCGCCTGCGGGTCCGCGCACTCCGCCGCCGCGCAGGAAATCGCGGGCCAGACGGCAATCGCGCTCGCAAGGCAAATCGCTCTCATATAAACCTCCTACCACAGCATCCGGGGGAGGCGCATGACCACGACGCAATTCGGCAAGGGCCACCACCTGCACCTGATCGACGGCTCGACCTTCATCTTCCGCGCCTACCACGCGCTGCCGCCGCTTACGCGCAAATCCGACGGGCTGCCGGTGGGCGCGGTTTCGGGCTTCGTCAACATGATCTGGAAGATGGTCGAGGACAACAAAGGCGCCGATGCGCCGACCCATGTCGCGGTGGTCTTCGACAAAGGCTCGCACACCTTCCGCAACGAGATCTACGACCTCTACAAGGCCAACCGGGACGAGATGCCCGAGGATTTGCGGCCGCAGATCCCGCTGACCCGCGACGCCACGCGGGCCTTCAACATCGCCTGCATCGAGCAGGAAGGCTTCGAAGCCGACGACATCATCGCCACGCTGGCGCGGCAGGCGCGCGAGGCCGGCGGGCGGGTGACGATCATCTCGTCCGACAAGGACCTGATGCAGCTCGTCGGCGGCGGGGTCGAGATGTTCGACGCGATGAAGAACCGCCGGATCGGCCGCGACCAGGTCGAGGAAAAGTTCGGCGTCGGGCCGGAAAAGGTCATCGACGTCCAGGCCCTGGCCGGCGATTCGGTCGACAACGTCCCCGGCGCGCCGGGCATCGGGGTCAAGACCGCGGCGCTCTTGATCAACGAGTTTGGCGATCTCGAGACGCTGCTCGACCGCGCCGACGAGATCAAGCAGCCGAAACGCCGCCAGACCCTGATCGACTTCGCCGACCAGATCCGGGTATCGAAACGGCTGGTGACGCTGGACCAAAAGATGGAGCTGGACTTCGGCCTGCACGAGCTGGAGGTGCAAGAGCCTGAGGCCGAGACACTGCTGGGCTTTCTGACCTCGATGGAGTTCCGCACCATCACCCGCCGCGTGGCCGAGGCGCTCGGCGTCGAGGCGCCGGCGGTCGAGGACCGGGCACCCGCGGCCGAGGACGATGCGCCGGCGCCCGAGGCGGTGCCGTTCGACGCCGCAGCCTACGAGACGGTGCGCGACGCGGGCGGCCTGCAGGTCTGGATCGACCGGATCTACCAGTGCGGCTGGGTGGCGGTCGACACCGAAACCACGGGGCTCAACGAGATGCGCGCCGATCTGGTGGGCATCTCGCTCTCGGTCGAGGCCGGCCAAGCCTGCTACATCCCACTGGCGCACAAGGCGGCGGCCTCGGACGACCTTTTCGGCTCGGACGATCTGGCCGACGGGCAGATCGGGCTCGACGACGCCCTGGCGATGCTGAAGCCCGTGCTCGAGGACGATGCGGTGCTGAAGATCGGCCAGAACATGAAATACGACGCCAAGATCTTCGCCCGCAACGGCGTCGCAATCGGCCCGATCGACGACACCATGCTGATGAGCTACGCGATGCACGCCGGCGAGCACGGCCACGGCATGGACCAGCTGTCCGACCGATACCTCGGCCACGCGCCGATCCCGATCAAGGAGCTGATCGGGACCGGCCGGTCGCAGATCACCTTCGACCGGGTCGAGATCGCCGAGGCCACCAAATACGCCGCCGAGGATGCCGACATCACGCTGAGGCTCTGGCAGGCGTTCAAGCCCGCCCTGCACCGGGCCCGCGTCACCACCGTCTACGAAACGCTCGAGCGGCCGATGGTGCCGGTGCTGACCCGGATGGAGATGGCCGGGATCAAGGTCGACCGCGACACGCTCAGCCGCATGTCGAACGCGTTTTCGCAGAAGATGGCCGGGCTTGAGGCCGAAATCCACGAGCTTGCGGGCGAGACCTTCAACGTCGGCTCGCCTGCGCAGCTCGGCGACATCCTGTTCGAGAAGATGGGCCTGCCGGGCGGCAAGAAGGGCAAGACCGGCAAATACTCGACCCCGGCGGACGTGCTCGAGGATCTGGCCACCGAACACGACCTGCCGGCGCGGGTGATGGACTGGCGCCAGCTTTCGAAACTCAAATCGACCTACACCGACGCGCTGCAGGACCACATCAACCCCGAAACCGGCCGGGTGCACACCAGCTATTCCATCGCCGGGGCGAATACCGGCCGGCTGGCCTCGACCGATCCGAACCTGCAGAACATACCCGTGCGCACCGAAGAGGGCCGGCGGATCCGCGAGGCCTTCGTCGCCGAGCCGGGCAAGGTGCTGGTCTCGCTCGACTATTCCCAGATCGAGCTGCGCATCCTCGCCCATATCGCCGACATCCCGGCGCTGAAGAAAGCCTTCGCCGATGGGCTCGACATCCACGCGATGACCGCGTCCGAGATGTTCGATGTCCCGCTCGATCAGATGACGCCCGACATCCGCCGCCAGGCCAAGGCGATTAATTTCGGCGTGATCTACGGCATTTCGGGCTTTGGGCTGGCGCGAAACCTGCGCATCCCGCGGGCCGAGGCGCAGGGCTTCATCGACCGCTATTTCGAACGCTTCCCCGGGATCCGCGCCTATATGGACGACACCATCGCGTTCGCGAAGGAAAACGGCTTCGTCCAGACCCTCTTTGGCCGCAAGATCCACACCCCCGAAATCAACGCCAAGGGCCCCACCGCCGGGTTCGCCCGCCGCGCCGCGATCAACGCGCCGATCCAGGGCACGGCGGCGGACGTGATCCGGCGCGCGATGATCCGGATGGACGACGCCATCGCCGGTCTGCCCGCGACGATGCTGCTGCAGGTCCATGACGAGCTGATCTTCGAGGTCGCCGACGGCGCCGTCGACGACACCGTCGCCGCGGTCCGCGCCGTCATGGAGGGCGCGGCGCATCCCGCGGTGCATCTCGACGTGCCGCTGATCGTCGATGCCGGCCAGGGCGCGAATTGGGCCGAGGCGCACTGACCGCCTCACGCGGAGTTGTCGCGGCGGCCCAATTCACGCCCGCGGTCTTCTGTGCTGCAACCGGGCGGGCCCTGCGCCGCGGCTGGCAGCGACCGGGCGCTTGCGCGCGGGCCCCGGGTGGCGGATGCTCGGCCTGTCAGAGAGGGCCGATGGCGCAACAAGCGGAACAGGCGGAACGGGTCGAGGTGCGCACACGCGCCGACCTTCGGGCATGGCTGGCCGCCCACCATGGCCAGGCGGCGTCGGTCTGGCTGGTGATCTGGAAGAAGCACAGCCCGCATTACGTCGCCTTCGGCGATCTGGTCGAAGAGCTCTTGTGCTGGGGCTGGGTCGACAGCCGCACCCGCGGCGTGGATGCGGACCGGTCGAGCGTGCTGGTGGCGCCGCGCAACCCGCGCTCGGCCTGGTCGGCGGTGAACAAGGCCAAGGTCGCCGCGGCGCGCGCCTCGGGCGCGATGACCCCGGCCGGCGAGGCTCTTGTGGCCGCCGCGCAGGCCAGCGGGATGTGGAGCTTTCTCGACGACGTAGAACGGCTCGAGCGGCCGGACGACCTGACCCGGGCCCTCGGCCCGGCGGTGCCTGCGTGGGAGGCCTGGCCGCGCAGCGTCAAACGCGGCACGCTGGAATGGATCAAGACCGCCAAGACCCCGCCGACCCGGACGAAGCGCATCGCCGAGGCGGCGGCCGCGGCGCGGGAGGGGCGGCGCCCGGCGCCATTTGCCAGATGAAGGAGCATTCGATGGATCAGTTGCAGGTCACGCTCGCCGATGGCCTCGCCGAGGTGCGGCTGAACCGGCCCGAGCGCAAGAACGCCCTGTCGCTGGAGCTGTTCGAGGCCCTGGCGGCGGCCGGCACGCGGCTTCAGGACGAGCCCGGGCTGCGGGCGGTGATCCTGTCGGGCGCGGGCGGCGATTTCTGCGCCGGGCTCGACATGGCCGTTATGCAGGGCCTCGCGGCGCAGATCGACGAGATGCGCGCGCGGATCCTCAACCCGCCCGCCGGCGAGACCGCGAACTGGTTCCAAAAGCCGGTCCGGGTCTGGCAGGAACTGCCGGTGCCGGTGATCGCGGCGATCGAGGGGGTGTGCCTGGGCGGCGGCCTGCAACTGGCGTTGGCGGCGGATTTCCGCATCGCGACGCCGGACGCGCGGCTGTCGATCATGGAGGCCAAGTGGGGGATCGTGCCCGACATGGGCATCACCCAGAGCCTGCCCAAACTGATGCCGGCGGACCAGGCCAAGGCGCTGATGATGACCGCGCGCATGGTGTCGGGGCAGGAGGCCGCCGATCTCGGCCTGGTGACGCGGCTGGCCGACGACCCGCTGGCGGCGGCGCGGGCGCTGGCGGACGAAATCAGGACCCGCTCGCCCGAGGCGGTGGCCGGGATCAAGCGCCTGGTCGAAGAGGGCTGGGGGCTGCCGCCTGCCGAGGGCCTGCGGCTCGAGGCCCAGATCCAGGCGCCGATCCTGGGCGCGCCGAACCAGATCGAGGCGGTGATGGCGAATTTCCAGAAACGGACGCCGAAGTTCCGCTGAGCCCGCGCCAGTGCGGCGCCCCGTGACGGTGCGGCTCTTCCAGGCCGCCGCCAGGTGCCCTAGACTGCCGCCATGCCGATGCCTGCCCCGATCCGCCGCGCCTTAGCCGCGCTCTGCCTCGCGCTCTGCGCCGCGGCGGCGCCGGCCGAGGAGGTGGCGGTGCTGATCGACCTCTCGGACCAGGAGATGACCGTCTGGCGCTTCGGCGAAGTGGCCGGCACCTGGCCGGTCTCCACCGCGCGCGCCGGCAAATGCACCCCGACTGGCACCTTCCGCCCCCAGGTCCTGAAACGCACGCATTTCTCGACGCGCTACGGCGGCGCGCCGATGCCCTGGTCGATCTTCTTCTCCGGCCACTACGCGATCCACGGCACCAACCAGGTGGACCGCCTCGGCCAACCCGCCTCCGCCGGCTGCGTCCGCCTGCACCCCGACAACGCCGAAGCCCTGTTCGGCTGGGTCCGCGAGGCGGGCAAAGAGGAGACGGTGATCGTGATCCGGGAGTGAGGGCAGCGGTGCGCCGTCGCCTGTCGGTAGAGCATTGCAAGGCAAAGCCCGAGAGACCCGCCCTAGGGGGAGGCGATCTGGCTGTCGTGGGGGCGTCGGGGTGAGGGTGTGCGGATGTGGCTGGGATAACGCGCGCCGGTCAACCGGTCCAACTGCCTCCCCTCGGGTCGGCGATGGCGCGGCTTCGCGAAGGCTGTTGAAGTTGAGTGGTGGGCAGGACTGCCCACCCTACGCTTGCTGTTGAATCAGTGTCACTTGCGAAATTGCTGGTGCAACCGATGCGCGAAACCTGTGGACAAATTGGGTGAGTTCGGGCTGTAAGTTATGGGAGTAGCAATGGAAATTTAGTGATCTTATGCCACAATACCGAGAAAGCCTTCCTGTGGATTGCCCGCCGTCAGAGGCTCAAGATGGAGAGTTGGGCGAAGTTTGGAGGTTCATTCAGGGGTCAACGCCAGTTGATGCTGACTTCGACTCGCACGCTAAACGTGGCCTACCGAATCGAAATAGCGTTCCTCCCTGCGAATTTGCGTCTTGCTCGCTATTCGAAACAGAACGGGCAAAGGAAATGGCGAAGAATCAATTCTTTAAGAGAAAACTCGCTTCTCGGTTGGCGGTTCCGGCCTCTTCAGGTAGGCACATAACGAATGCACGTGGTCATGTGAGCCTTTGGATGTATGCTTCATTCAATCCGTGTGCTGCAGTGGCTGAGACGGTAAAGCTTTGAATCGATACGCAAAATACGTTGCAACACTCATCGATGCGGATGATCCAATTCTGGTGCTCTTGTCACGGCAAGCGGGGCGGACAACCACCTTCTTTTTGGCGTCTGCGATGCCCGATGATACAGGTCAGTTGGGGTATTACATCGTTGTTTCTGTGAGGCCGAGCGTTGCGAAACGCTATTTCCGTGGCCAATGCGATTTGCGGTATATTTTCCTCTACGCCCGGGATCGGCGATTCTATGTCGGCTCGCCTGATCAGATTCTCGACGAGCGGATTAAACTAACACCTTTCGATGGCGAGATATGTGAAGATCACCTTCCTGCGCCACGTCATTTTTCCAGCAGTCACACCTCGGACTATGGAATCGAGGAAGGTGCGGTCGGTGAAGAGACTCTGTTTGTCGATGGCGAATGGGAGATGCCAGAGTTCGGAGACTTCTATAAGAAATATTCTGACATCTATTTGTATTTAGCTTCATTTGAAAAGCTTAAGGGGCGCTCGACGAGCCAAAGCGAGAAGGGACGGATCATTAATGCTATTACGTCAAAACCGTTCAAAGGGGGATCGAGTTATCTGGGGATGTTTAGTGACCTTAGGGCGGCATTACCCTATCGCGAACGTCCTGGTTTGGAAAAGATCCGCTATGCCTCCCCTGGTGAAATGGACATCCGGGGAGATGAGCGAGTATTTTCAAACCTCGAGAAACTCATCATCGAATTTCTGATGTCATCAGGCGAGATAAAAAAGATTCACGATGAGCTTCGTGAGTTTATGAAGGGATTGGGGTTGCTTAAGATCAGCGCGAGGTCGCCGCAGCTCAGTGCGGATCAAACTGAGTTTATCGCAAGAAAGTGCAAAGAGTTGGACTCCTCTTTGGGTGTAAACAGGTTCGATGATCTCAGTACGATAACCGAAGGGAATATTGTCGTTACTGCGAAAATTACTCTTGCGCTATACCGTCGCCTCTTTTTCGCATCGAATTTCTTTGCCCAAGGTCGAGTCGGGTATTCAACCGACTAACACACCTCAAACATCCAACTCCTCCACGAACCGTGCATTCTCTTGAATATACTGGAACCGCAGCTCGGGTTTTTTGCCCATCAGGCGCTCGACCAAATCGCCGGTTTCGCCGGGGTCGTCCTCGTCGATGGTCACGCGGATCAGTTTCCGGGTTTCGGGGTTCATCGTCGTCTCTTTGAGGTCCTTGGCGTCCATCTCGCCCAGGCCCTTGAAGCGCGAGACGTCGATTTTGCCTTTGCCGCCCAAGCCGCGCTCTAGCCAGGCGTCGCGTTCGGCCTCGTCGAGGCAGTAGACGCGGTGCGCGCCTTGGGT
>JASJCA010000064.1 GCA_030066215.1 Rhodobacter sp.
GTCTGGGATCAGTTCGAGGGCGACGTGGGCGCCGAGAACATCCAGGCCGCGCAGGACATCAATGCCTCGATGTAGGCCTTAGCCTTTGACAAACGGCCGGGCGGCCCCCCATGCTGGGGCCGTCTGGCAACGGCTACGGGGGAGGCCAGGGCGATGAGCGGCCATGTCAAACACGAGGCCAAAACGGCGCTGGGACGCGTCGTCAACGGCATCGAAGAAACCGCGATCGCGATCATCCTGGGCCTAATGGCGGTGATCACCTTCATCAACGTGGTGCTGCGCTACGGCTTCAACTCGTCGCTGATCTGGGGGCTCGAAGTCACGCTGATCCTGTTTGCCTGGCTGGTGCTCTTCGGCATCGCCTACGGCTTCAAAGTCACCGCGCACCTGGGCGTGGATGCGCTGACCAATCTTTTCCCGCCTGCCGGGCGCAAGTTCTTGGCATTGGTGGCCGCGGCCTGCTGTATCGCCTACGCGTTCTTGCTGCTCAAAGGCGCCTGGGATTACTGGGCGCCGTTCGCGGCTCTGCAGCCGACCGAGGGCCGCTGGTTCCCGCTTGGCTTCACCGAGGGTGTGCGGGACCGGGCCTTTTACATCACCGACCAGGTACCGATGTTGGGGGCGTTCCGCTGGCTCGAAGACGCGATCAATTACGGCGAGGAATACGAAAAGCTGCCCCGCGTGATCCCTTACGCGATCCTGCCATTTGCCTGTGCGCTAATCCTCTTTCGGGTGCTCGAGGCGACCTGGGAGCTCTTCACTGGCGACCGTGAAAGTTTGATCGTGAGCCACGAGGCCGAAGACGCGGTGGAAGAGGCCGCCGCCAAACACGGGCAGGGGGGCTGATCGATGGAAGTCGCACTGCTCTTCATCATGGTGATCGGCCTGTTGCTGCTCGGCGTGCCGATTGCGGTGTCGCTCGGGTTGTCATCGATGATCTTCCTTCTGGCCTATTCCGACACGTCGCTCGCCAGTATCGCGCAGTCGATGTACCAGGCGATGGCCGGGCATTATACACTGCTGGCGATACCTTTCTTCATTCTGGCCTCGACATTTATGTCGACCGGCGGCGTGGCGCGGCGGATCATCCGGTTTTCCATCGCGATCGTCGGGCATTTGCCGGGCGGGCTGGCGATTGCCGGGGTTTTTGCCTGCATGCTGTTCGCTGCGCTGTCAGGTTCGTCGCCTGCAACCGTCGTGGCCATCGGTACCATCGTAATCGCTGGGATGCGGCAGGTGGGCTATTCCAAGGATTTCGCGGCGGGGGTGATCTGCAACGCCGGCACGCTGGGTATCCTGATCCCGCCCTCGATCGTGATGGTGGTCTATGCCTCGGCAACCGACGTCAGCGTGGGGCGGATGTTCCTGGCGGGTGTGATCCCGGGGCTGCTTGCAGGGCTAATGCTGATGACCGCGATCTACGTGATCGCCAAGGTTCGGGATTTGCCCAAAGGTGACTGGCAAGGCTGGGGCGAGGTCTTCGCGTCGGCGCGCGAGGCCGGCTGGGGGTTGTTCTTGATCGTGATCATCCTCGGCGGCATTTACGGCGGCATCTTCACGCCGACCGAGGCGGCGGCGGTGGCCGCGGTCTATGCGTTCTTCATCGCCTCTTTCGTCTACCGTGATATGGGGCCACTCGCGGCGCATAACCAAGGCGCCCGGTCCTTGTCGGCGGCGGCAGTGTCCGAGGACCTGCCGGGCCGCAATGCGAGCCTCTTGCAGAAGCCCTGGGCGCTTTTGACTGTCTTCGTGCACCGCGACACCAAGGACACTCTGTTCGAGGCCGGCAAGCTGACGATCATGCTGATGTTCATCATCGCCAACGCGCTGATCCTCAAGCATGTGCTGACCGACGAGCAGATCCCGCAGCGCATCGCCGCCTCGATGCTGGATGCCGGTTTCGGTCCGGTGATGTTCCTGATCATCGTCAACGTGATCCTGCTGATCGGCGGGCAGTTCATGGAGCCTTCGGGGCTCATCGTGATCGTGGCACCCCTGGTGTTCCCGATCGCCATCGAGCTCGGTATCGATCCGATCCATCTGGGCATCATCATGGTGGTCAACATGGAGATCGGCATGATCACCCCGCCGGTCGGGCTGAACCTGTTCGTGACCTCGGGCGTGGCGGGGATGCCGATGATGGCGGTGGTCAAGGCCGCGCTGCCGTTCCTGGCGATCCTCTTCGTGTTCCTGATCCTGGTCACCTACGTGCCCTGGATCTCGACCTTCCTGCCGACCTATTTCATGGGGCCGGAGATCATCACGAAATAGCCGGTGCCAAATTGTGCGCTTCCGCGCGCGGATTGTTCTGCCAGTTGAGGCGCGACGCGTCACGCCGAGGTCGGTGCCGATTTTGGCCGTCGGATTTGCGTAATTGGAAAGAGGTGAAGGCCTAAGGCTCATTCATCTCTTTGAAAATACGCATCACCCACGGCGGCGGCTTTCCAAACGTGGGAGCATCGCGGAGAAGTCTTTGCCGGCGCCGTCTTCGTGTTCCACGAATTGCGCATAGAGCTCGGTCGCGGCTTGCCCCATTGGGGTGTCGGCATCGGCAGCCTCGGCCGCCTGCTGGCTGAGGCGCAGGTCCTTCAGCATCAGATCGGAGGCGAAACCGGGCTGGTAGCCATTGTCGGCAGGGCTTATCGGGCCGATGCCGGGGGCCGGGCAGTAGGCGTTCATCGTCCAGGAATAGCCGGAGGATGTGCTGACCACGTCGAACATCGCCTGGCGCGAGAGGCCGAGCTTGTCGGCGAGCGCGAAGGCCTCGCAGGTGGCGATCATGGTCACACCGAGGATCATGTTGTTGCAAATCTTCGCCGCCTGGCCATTGCCGCTTGGCCCGCAATGCACGGCCTTTTGGCCCATGATTTCGAACAAGGGCTCGGCCTTGGCGAAGGCGGCGTCGCTGCCGCCGGCCATGAAGGTCAGCGTGCCCGCCGCGGCGCCTCCGACGCCGCCCGAGACCGGGGCGTCGACCGGCAGAAGCCCAGCGGCCTCGGCCTCGGCCGCCACGGCGCGGGCGCTTTCGACATCGACGGTGGAGCAGTCGGCAAATCCGGTGCCGGGGGCCATGGCGGGGATGATCTGGGCGGCGACGGCGCGCAGGATCTCGCCGTTCGGCAGCATCGTGATCACGACCTCCTGGCCCGCGGCGGCCTCCGCGGCGGAGGCGGCGGCCGTCACGCCTTGGGGCATCGGGGCCGCCACGTCGTAGCCCGTCACGTCATGCCCCGCGGCAACCAGATTGGCGGCCATCGGCGCGCCCATGTTGCCCAGGCCGATGAAGCCGATCTTCATGGAGCGTCCTCCCATTGCAGTGCGTCGCCGCCCAGGGGCAGCATCATCCGGGACACATCCATCGCCGAGACCGCGCCCGGTGCGGCGTGGCGCCAGGCGGGCCTGCGGTCCTTGTCGACGATCGCCGCGCGGATGCCTTCGAGGAAATCGCCGTGTTCCATCGCGCGCCAGGTATAGCGGTATTCCTGGTCGAGCGCGAAGCGGATGTCGGGCCGCTGCCGCACCCGGTGCACCAGCTCCACCGCACAGGCCATCGACAGCGGGCTGTTGCGGCCGAGCGCCTTGAGCGTGGCGGTGGCGAAGTCGGTGTCCGCGGCGTCAAGGCTGTTGAGGATGTCGCGCAGGGTTTCGCCACCGTAATGCCGGTCAATCTCTGTCGTGTGGGCGGCCAGGGCGGCGACGGGCGGGGTCTGCGCGGCGCGGTCGACCGCCTCCCAGTCGCCGGTCGCCTCGAGTGCGGCGATCAGGGCGGGCCAGGCGGCCTCGGGCAGGTAGTAGTCGGCGAACCCGGCATGGATCGCGTCGCCCGGGTCCAGGCGGTGGCCGGTGGTGCCGAGATATTCGCCCAGCCGCCCCGGCGCGCGGGCCAGGATCAGCGACCCGCCCACGTCGGGGATCAGCCCAATGCCGCATTCGGGCATCGCGATGCGGCTCGAATCTCCGACCACCCGGTGCGAGCCGTGACAGCCGATACCGACCCCGCCGCCCATCGTGAAGCCCTGCAGAAACGTCGCCACCGGCTTGGGGAATTCGAACATCTTGGCGTTCATGCGGTATTCGTCGCGCCAGAACTGCCGGCCGAAGGCGAAATCGCCCGCTGTGCCGGTGGCGTAGAGATCGGCGATGTCGCCGCCGGCGCAGAACGCCTTGTCGCCTTCGGCATCGAGGACCAGCATCGCCACCTGGTCGTCGGTGGCCCAGGCGTCGAGCGCCGCCTCGATCCGCTGGATCATGTCGTAGGTCAGCGCGTTCAGCGCCTGCGGTCGCTGCAGGGTGATGCGCCCGGTCCGGCCGGTCACGCGGATGTCGATATCGCTCGGCGTCGTCATGGCACGCCCCCGCTACCCGTCGCGCGGGCCGAGCTCAAGCCGCCATCGGCGGGTATTTCGGCTCACCGGCGCCGCCCGGCCGCGCGGTGCGGTCACGAAGGCGGCCCTTGCGCCACCTCGGCCAACAGCTCGGCATTGCCGCCCGAGGCCGTGGTGTCGACGCAGAGATGCCGCTCCAGCAGCACGTCGGGGGCCTCCACCGCGCCGGTGATCAGCGGCAGAAGCGGGCCGTCACGGCGCGCCAGGGCCTGGCTCAGAGCGCGCGCTTCGACCTCGCCCCCCCACCAGAGCACGCCGGAAAACCCCGTCAGCGTCTCCAGCTGATCGGGCGACAGCGCCGCGTGGATCTCGACCGGCACGCCGCCCTGGCCCTCGACCGCGCGGGACTGGTGCTGGATCGCCTCGGCACCGGGGCCGAGGCACAAGAGCGGCGCCCGTGCGCGCCGGGTCAGCCGGTTCGATTCGCCGGTGGGACCGGGCAGGTCGACGACGTCATGCGCCGGATCGGCCGGCCGGGCGGCGTCGATCAGCGCCTGCGCGGCGACCACCGACACCGGCGCGCCGGGATCGGCGGTGAATGTCACGCGGCTTTGCGCGGCGAACCGGGTCAGATAGTCAGGCCCGCCGGCCTTGGGCCCGGTGCCCGACAGCCCCTCGCCGCCGAAGGGCTGGCTGCCGACGACGGCGCCGATCTGGTTGCGGTTGACGTAGGAATTGCCGACCTGCAGCCGCTCGACGATGTGCTGCACGCGGTCGTCGATCCGTGTGTGCAGGCCGAAGGTCAGGCCGTAACCGGACTGGGCGATATCGTCCAGCACGCCGTCGAGCTGATCGGTGGCGAAGGTGGCCAGATGCAGGACCGGCCCGAAGACCTCGCGCTCGATGTCGAGGATGCCGCTGACGCCGATAACCGTCGGCGGGACGAAATGGCCCTTGGACGGCCCGTCGAGCGCCTTGAGCACCGACCCGTCGGCACGGGCGACGGTGAGATAGGCGTCGATGCCGGCCTTGGCTTCGGCGTCGATTAACGGGCCGATATCGGTCGACAGATCCCATGGATCGCCCAGGGCCAGCGCGTCCATGGCGCCGAAAAGCATCTCTTGGAACGTCGCGGCGATGTCGTCTTGGACGTAGAGGCAGCGCAGGGCCGAACAGCGCTGGCCCGCCGACTGGAACGCCGATTGCACGACGTCACGCACCGCCTGTTCGGCCAGTGCGGTGGAATCGACGATCATTGCGTTGAGCCCGCCGGTCTCTGCAATCAGCGGCGCGCCAGGGGTCAGGTGGTCGGCCATCGTGCGCCGGATCGCCTGTGCAGTCTCGGTCGAGCCGGTGAAGGCGACGCCCGCGACGCGCGGGTCCGACGTCAGCGCCGCGCCCACCGTGGCGCCGTCTCCGGGCAGAAGCTGCAGCGCGGTGCGGGGCACCCCGGCGGCGTGCAAGAGCGTCACCGCCTCATGCGCGATCAGCGGGGTCTGCTCGGCCGGTTTGGCCAGGACGCCGTTGCCGGCGGCCAGCGCCCCGGCGATCTGGCCGGTGAAGATCGCCAGCGGGAAATTCCAGGGGCTGATGCAGGCGAAGACGCCCGCCGCGGGCCGGTCGAAGATCTGCGCCCGGGCGGCGTAGTAGCGCAGGAAATCCGCCGCCTCGCGCAGCTCTCCCACCGCGTCGGGCAGGGTCTTGCCGGCCTCGCGCGCCAACAGAGCAAAGAGCCGGCCGAAATGTTGTTCGTAGAGTTCCGCCGCCCGGGTGAGGACGCGCGCGCGCTCGGCCACCGGCGCGTCCCAGGGCCTGGCGGCGGCGAGGGCGTCGGCGATGTCGACCGGGGCGGCGACACGGACCTCGCCCACGAGATCGGTGGGATCGGCGGGGTTGTGGATTGCGTGCGGCGTCTCGCCGAGCGGGTCGACGGCCAAAAGCGGCGCGGCGGCAAAGACGGTCGTACGGAGCGGCTCGCGGGCGGCCTCGATCTCTGCCAGCGCCGGCCGGTGGGCGAGGTCCCAGCCGCGGGAATTGCCGCGGTCGGGGCGGAACAGGTCAGGCCCGCGGCGGACGCGGACCGGCGCGGTCTCGAGCGCGGCGAAGGGGTCGGCGGCGACGATCTCCGGCGGCACGTCCTCGTCGACGATCTGATTGACGAAGGACGAATTGGCGCCGTTCTCCAAAAGCCGCCGCACCAGATAGGCCAAAAGGTCGCGATGCGCGCCGACCGGCGCGTAGACCCGGCAGCGCACGTCTCCGCGATCCATCAGCAGTTCGTGCAGCCGGTCGCCCATGCCGTGCAGCTTCTGGAACTCGAAGTCGCGCTGCGTGCCCGCCATATGCAGGATCGCCGCGGCGGTGTGGGCGTTGTGGGTGGCGAATTGCGGATAAAGCCGACTTTGGCCCAGCAGCCTCCGGGCGCAGGCGATATAGGCGATGTCGGTGGCGGGCTTGCGGGTGAAGACCGGAAAGCCGTCGACGCCGGCGACCTGGGCGCGCTTGATCTCGGTGTCCCAATAGGCACCCTTGACGAGGCGCACCATGAAGCGCCGGTCGTGGCGCTCGGCCAGCGCCTGCAGCCAGTCGATCACCGGCGCGCCGCGCGGCCCATAGGCCTGGACCACGACGCCGAAGCCGTCCCAGCCGGCCAGTGCGGGGTCGGCTACCACGGCCTCGATTACGTCGAGCGACAGCGCTAGGCGGTCGGCCTCTTCGGCGTCGATGTTGAGTCCCATGCCGGCGGCGCGGGCGCGGGCGGCGAGATCGGCGACGCGGGGCACCAGCTCGGCCATCACCCGCGCCTTCTGTGCTTCTTCATAGCGCGGATGCAGGGCCGAAAGCTTGATCGAGATGCCGGGGGTCCGGCGCACGTCGTCGGTGGTGCAGGCCCCGGCGATGGCTGCGATGGCGTCGCGATAAGCGGCGTGGTAGCGCCGGGCGTCGGCCTCGGTCCGGGCAGCCTCGCCCAGCATGTCGTATGAATAGGTGTAGCCCTGCGCCTCCAGGGTCTTCGCCCGGTCCATCGCCGCCGCGATGGTCTCGCCCAGCACGAATTGGCGGCCCATCTCGCGCATCGCGCGGGCCACGGCGGCGCGGATCACCGGCTCGCCCAGACGCTTGACCGCCCCGCGCAGCGCACCGGTGACCCCGGGCTGGTCGTCGTCGAGCACCCGGCCCGTCAGCATCAGCGCCCAGGTCGAGGCATTGACCAGCACCGACGAGGACTGGCCCAGGTGCCGACCCCAATCGCTGGGCGCGATCTTGTCCTCGATCAGGGCGTCGATGGTCTCGGCATCGGGCACCCGCAACAGCGCCTCCGCGAGGCACATCAGCGCTATGCCCTCGTCGGTGGACAACCCGTATTCGGCCAGAAACACCTCCATCAGCCCCGGACGCGCGGCGGCCCGGATCTGCCGGACCAAGTCGGCGGCGGCGGAGCAGATCGCGGTGCGGTCGGACGGCGAGAGGTTCGCCGTGGCGGCAAGATCGGAAAGCACGGAGTCCTCGTCGCCATAGGTCATGTCGTCGATGCGCGAACGCAGGGTGTCGAGGCTGTCGAGCGCCATGGATGAGTCCTCCCGATCACCGCCAGGATAGCCCAGCTGCCGTGCGATTGCTCGGGGCGAATTGTCGGGAGTTGAAAGTGGTGTTCTGGATTGGCGCGGCCGTTTCACGACCGTCCCAGGCCGGGTAGACAGCGCCACCTACCCGCTCATTTCGCCGCGCGCCGAGGGGCGATTTGGCGGTTTCTGCGGGTGCGGGTTGCGGCTAAGCTCGCGCCGGGCCCGCGTGGTGGAATGGTAGACACAGGGGACTTAAAATCCCTAGGCCGGAAGGCCGTGCCGGTTCGACTCCGGCCGCGGGTACCAACGGACACGCCGTGCTGCGGAACGGCAGCGCCGGGCCAGCCGCCGATGCAGGGCCCGCGTGCCTACGCGTCCGGGATTCTGTCCAGATGACGCTGTCGCAGAGCCTTGGTCGCTTTTGCAGTGTTCTCGTCGAAAGCCTGCAGCGCCTGGTCCGTCAGACGCGCAAGTTCGGCGGCGGCCTCTTGCGGATTGCCGTCTGACGCCCGGAACCGCCCCGAGGCGTAGCGCCGGTAGCGCCGGCCGACGTCGATGCCGTTGCAGCGCACGATATTGGCGGCAATCGGATCGGTCACCATCGCCAGGTCGGGCGCGTAGCGTTCCAGAATCTCGGCGAGGTCGTTGGTTGCCTTGTCCAGCGCGCGCGATCCACCAAGCGCGAAGAACACGCCAACATCGTTGCGGTGCAGCACGTTCACCACGTCCTTTTCCTCGGCGCGGCTTTGCGGATGCGCGATGTGAAGCGTCAATTTGTTCGACGCCGCAACCAACTCGCGGTCGTTGAAGGGGTCGTCGTCTGTCGTGTTGACGAAGACAGAGCCGAAGACCTGCACCTCGTAGCGCCCAGGTTCCGCGAAGGTGAAGCCGCCTGAGCCAAAGGTGATCTGGATGTTGTCCGTGATTTTTTCGCCCGGCGCCACAAGTTCCATGCTGCCCGGCGATATGTCGTAACACCGCTCGACAATCGGGTGGAAATGCGCGGCATCCGGTTGTGACCCGGCGCCGCTCGTGATGCGGCGGACGGCAATCTGCAAGAAATTGCCCTTCGGGTCGAGCAGGCGTTGGTCCAGCTCCATCGGCCGACCGCTGCGGTTGGTCAAAGTGACCTTCAAGAACACAGGTTGCCCGAACGCCAGGATCGGTCCGCCTTGCGGCGGCTTGATCTCCAGTTCGACGATGCTTAGGGGGTCTTCCGGCGCATAGGGCATATAGCCACCGCTGCCGGTCTTCCAATAATTCACCGAATGAAACGCAGCGCCGCCCGGGATCACAGAATTGCGCGGCGCGTGGCGCAGAAACTCCAATTCGTCGGGATCGAAGCTGAAGTTGAACTTCTCCCAAAACTCCGCGGTCCGGTTGCCGCCCCTATAGCGCCACGGGTAGTTCATGAATGACGTCGAATCCACCCGCCCGACCTCGCGCTCGAAACGATGGGCAAGGTTCAACCCGTGGCCGATCTCGTGAACCGTGGTCTGAATGATCTTGCGATTGGTCTCGTCGGTCACAAGGCGGCGGATTTCCTGGTCGAACACTGCGGTGCCCTGGCGCGGCAACTCCGCAGTCGTGTCGAACATGATGCCCAAGAGCCCCGAGCGAGTAGGCTTGCCGAGCCAAAGTACCTGCTGGCGCCAGCCCGTTTGTCTTAGGTCCGCGTTGGCCCATTCCATCATCAGGGCGTGTAACTGGGTGTTTCCCCAACCATCGGACTCGCGCGGGATCCGCGAGGTCTCGCCGGCGTCCACAATCTCGATACCCGCATCGGCGAAGGCCTGCCGATAGGTCATCGTGCGTCCCTTGAACGTGTAGCTGGGCGGTGGTTCTGTGCCGGTTTCCTGCTCCAACTCCACGGCGAGCGTGCGCATCGCCGCGGTTTTCCATTCGGCTGAAAGCGTGAATGCGGTGCGGGCTGGAAGGCCCGGCAGCATGCCGTCGACGAAAAAGGTGACCACCAACGCACCATTGCCAGCCACCGGCTCGACGTTGAATTCGCCTTGAACGATTTCGCCTTCGCGTGACTCAAAAATCGCCGGATAGGGCCGTTGTTCGGATCCGTTGATCTTTCGACCAGGCGTGGTTCTGAACGATGCGAGATAGTCCTGTCGGCCGAACTGGGTCCCAAAAAGATCGCCGGAGATCACGCCGGAGACCGAGAAGTCCACCCGCAGTTCCATCGCAAGCCGGATGTTGGCGCCCGTGTAACGCCCCTCGGCGAAGGCCGCGGAGTGGTCGTCGTCGATGTCGAACGACAGGCCGCAGTATGAGCAGGTGGCGCCCGGCGTGATCCCGGCAAAGACGTCGCCGGTTGTACCGCCCACAGAGTCGGGATCGAATACAAAGTCGCCCGTGGTTCCGCCCACCGAATCCGGGTCGAACACGAAATCGCCGGTTGTGCCGCCGACCGAGTCGGGGTCGAACACGAAATCGCCGGTTGTGCCGCCGACTGAGTCGGGATCGAATACGAAATCGCCTGTGGTGCCGCCGACCGAGTCCGGGTCGAACACGAAATCGCCCGTGGCGCCGCCGACCGAACTCGGATCGAAGACGAAACCGCCCCCGCCGCCCGAAGAGCCGCCGGTCGAGCCCCGACGGCGCCGCCGCCGGCGTCGTGCGCGGGAACCGGCATTGACGCTTGATGGATCGAAAACGACTGCAGTGCCGGGAGGCGCGGACCGTCCGGGGTCATGCGGAACGAACCGTGAGCCTTGCACCTTGCCGTTCGAATCCAGAAAAATCTCGATTCGGCCGCCGCGGCCAAATCTGCCTCGTGAGCGTGCCATGTGGTTCCCCCCCCTTTATCGATTGCCGACGGGGTCTGGCCCGTCCGGCGTTAACTAATCTTCGACCTTCGGCGGCGCGACTCCGCAGGTCTCCGGCCCGCCCTTGAGGTTGAAATTGATCGAGTCGTAGGCGATGGCGACAGGCTTTAAATACACCCGTTGGAAAGCGATGCTGTTCCCTTGGAAGCCCAGGAAGGACAACGCCGAGCTCTCAATGTCCTCACCGCCGCTCGAGGTCACCGCGGATGACAGCCCGTTGACCAGATCCTTGATCTGCGTACCGTCCGGGTCAGGGGCCAGGGTGATGTCGACGGACAGATTGCCTGGGATCGGCACGGTCTTTGCATCCTCCGGGGCGGGCGAGCGACGCGCCGCCGCCGCCAGCCGGGCGACGCGGGCACTAGAATAGGTGAACACGACGCGGCGTGTCAGATATGTGCGGGTGATCACAGCGATATCACAAATACGGCCCTCGCCGCACATTTCCTCTTTCGGTACATCGACGCTTTCGGCCACCAGCCCCAGACGCTGGAACCCGATCTCCGCCAGATTTCTATTTCGTTGCTTGTCGATGATTGCGCAGACGGTATTGGTGTATTCCTTCTCATACTTCCCCGAGGCCGCTGCCGCGCCAAGCGGGACACCGAAGGCGCGGGTGTCCGTGAAGTCGAGCTCGACCTGTTCCGAGGACCCCACGGCCAGGCCGAAGGAGCGCAGAAATCCATAGCCACCGAGAGCGCCGGCAGAGGCGGCCGAGCCCTTGATCGTTGGAAATGCGACGATCGGCAAAGACCGCCGCGCACCGTCGTTCAGCGCCACCACACCAGCGGCAAAATCGGGCTGGCCCGGCTGCAAGTCGAATTCCTTGTTACCGCCGGAGGCTTTCGTGTTGATATTCGTGTCCGCGAAGGTGATCCGGCTTTCGAGGTATTTGTTGGCTTGTTCGCGCATCGACTGCAACGTGGCCAACCAAACCACGGCGCGGGTGTCCAATTCGGTCGGATCATCCGCGCTGTAGGATCGGATGAACACATCGCCGACTTGGAACTCTTCCCGAGGCGGGTAGACCGGCGTCAGTCCTTGGCGCTTTACGATTTCCACGTACTCGTTGCGCAAGTCCCGGCCGGGCAACGCGGAACACGCGATCACGAAGGTCAGCAGAAACAGGAGGGGCAGTTTTCGCGGGAGCATCGGGGCGGGCCTCGTCATTGGCATTTGATTTCGTCGTTGGTTGAGCGCAGGACCGCAGTCAGGGCGTGCCCGGCATAGGAACCGGGCCGCTGTCTGAGGAGCGCGACCCAAGTGGCGTCATCTGCCGACAGGCAGATGTAACGCACCGCAACGCCCTTATGGCGCGACTGGGTGAAAGGCGCCGGGTCCTGACCGCCGCAGAATACGCCAACCCCGTTCGCAGGCAGGCTGCAGGTGGTTTGGCCTTGGCATTGCTTGCGCATCGCAGGCGTCGCGTCACAGCTGCCGCCGCCGTCACGCGGTCCGGACAATCGGCCGTAACGGGCCGAGAAGACGTGGATCCCGGACTTCGTCGCCTTGGGCAGCAACCCGTCGATAGTATTCTTGAGCGACTGCAGACTGGTGATATCTGAAACCCGGAACGGCGGCCGGTTGGCGGCCGAAACCCTCAAAAGCGGGTTGATTTCCTTGATCCGTTCGCCCAGAGCGCGCAGGTAATAGGGCGCCTCGATACTCACAAGCGTTCCGCGCAGCGTGGCAAGTTGGCTCACCACGATCTCGCCCGTGTTCACGGTGGACGTGGTCGTGATAAGGGTATTGAGCCTGCCGGCACGCCGGGCGATTGCCTCGACCGGCCGCCCGCTCTCGAAGTCCTCCAAAACTACCAGAAGCGCCAACAACCGGATTCGCGTCGCCGCCGCGTATTCACCGCCGAACTGGCCGAGCGCGTCGATCAGGCTGTTGGTCAACTGCAGAATATGCGCTTCGGGTTTGCTGTTCTGGTAGCCCGCGACCGCGATGCGCAGTTTCTCGACTTCGCCCGCGATGGCGGCGTTGTCGGCGTTGGTGTCAATCAGGTCCGCGGCCACCGCGAGTTTGCGGTTAATCTCCTCGATCTCAGGGTTCAGCAGTTTGTTGGCTTGTACGAGCAGGTTTTCCAGCTCGGTATCGAGATCGGAGTTCGAGGCTTCAAGCTCCGATAGCGCGGATGTCAGGGCTCTGACCGCGTCCAAAGGATCGTCCGCAAGAGCCGGTTTTACGATGAGTGCAAGCGCAAGGACGAAGGATGCTAGCTTGCACGGCCAAAGCGAGTAGTTGATACGCATCGGAATTCACCTCTTGCGAGAATGTGCGCCGGTCCGGACTGCGTGTCAATTTTTATGTTTGCTCCGAAAAAGTTAGAACCCGATGCTCATCCATTTGGCCACGGGCATCAGGCCATCAAAATCTGGATCGACCTCAGCGGACTCGTCCAATTTTGCGATCCAAGTCATTTTCGCGCAGCCGAAAACCGTTGTCGCACCGCTGCGGGTCCAAGTGCCTTCGCAGCCACTCTCCGCCGGGCGATCTCAAATCGCGGCGCATCGGTTCACCCCCGAGGACCCGTATACTTGTACCGTTGCGATCCACGCAGGTGTTTCGACTAATGACCCGCAATGCTATGTTTCAAGGCGCCTCCGCCCGCGCGAACAGGTCCTTGAATCGGTCGCGCAGAAGATTTTTTTGCACCTTGCCCATGGTGTTCCGGGGCAGGGCGTCCAATATGATCAGCTTTCGGGGGTGCTTGAAGCGGGCCAACGAGCGGCCGGCCGCGTGGGCGATCGCATCCAGATCCGCCGAGTGTCCAGGCGCTTGCACCAGCACCCCGACGACGGTCTCGCCGAAGTCAGGATGCGGCACCCCGATCACGGCGCTTTCCGCCACGCCAGGTTGCGCGTCGAGCACCAGCTCGATCTCCTTTGGGTAGATGTTGTAACCGCCAGAGATGATCAGGTCCTTGTTGCGCCCGACGATGTGCAGATAGCCGTCCGCGTCGATCCGGCCCAGATCGCCGGTGATGAAGAAACCGTCGGGGCGCAGCTCTGCCGCCGTCTTTTCGGGCATCTGCCAGTAGCCCTTGAACACGTTAGGCCCGCGCACCTCGATCTGGCCAACCTCGCCGTCCGGCAGGGCCTTGCCAGTGGCTGGGTCGCTGACCTTTAGCTGGACCCCGGGCAGCGGAAAACCGACGGTACCGGCGCGGCGGTCGCCGTCATAGGGGTTCGAGGTGTTCATGTTGGTTTCGGTCATGCCGTAGCGTTCGAGGATGCGGTGGCCGGTGCGGGTTTCGAACTGGCTATGGGTCTCGGCAAGAAGCGGGGCGGAGCCGGAGACGAAGAGGCGCATGTGTGCCGCGAGATCGCGGGTGAACCGCGGGTCGTCGAGCAAACGCGTGTAAAAGGTCGGCACGCCCATCATCGTGGTGGCCTGGGGCATCAGCGCGATGATCTGGTCGAGGTCGAATTTCGGCAGGAAGATCATCGACCCGCCGGCCACTAGCGTGATGTTGGTGGCGACGAACAGCCCGTGCGTGTGGAAGATCGGCAGGGCGTGAAGCAGAACGTCGCTGGCGGTGAAGCGCCAATACTCGGCCAGGGTTTCGGCGTTCGACAAAAGGTTGCCCTGGGTCAGCATTGCGCCCTTCGACCGGCCAGTGGTGCCAGAGGTGTAGAGGAAGGCGGCCAGATCGTCCTCGCTGCGCGGCACGGTGTCGAATGTGCCCGGCTTGGCGCGCGCGAGATCGGGCAGCGAACCGGTGCCATCGGCGTTGAGCGTCTCTAGCCGGGCCTCGTGTTGGGCGGCGACCGGCATTAGGGCGGCCTGTCGGCCGGCGTCGCAGACCACCAGCTTGGCGCCGCTGTTCTCGATGAAATAGGTGAGTTCCTCGACCGTGTAGGCGGTGTTGAGCGGCAGGAACACGATGCCCGCCTGGACGCAGGCGGCGTAGAGCGCCAATGCCTGAGGCGATTTCTGCACCTGGGCGGCCAGGCGATCGCCGGCGGACAGCCCGGCGTCGGTCAGAACATGGGCGTAGCGGGCCGCGGTGGCCAGGAACTCGGCGTGGGTGATCTCGCTGCCATCGGCGAGGCGCAGGAACGAGGTGGCTTTGCCGGTGTGTTGGGCGAAGAGGCGGTCGTAGAGCGGATTGGCCATGGGTCTATCAGGCGGCGGTTTTTTCGTGGGCGGCGCTGAGCGCCTGGACATCGTTGGAGGCGGTGACCTCGCCGGCGGAGACGAAGCGTTCGTGGTTCTGCGAGATGGTAGCGAGGTCGTAGAGGTAGTTGACCATTGCGCCGGCCGAATGTTGCAGGCCCTTCTCGGACGTGTCGGCCTCCGCGTGAACCGCATGGACCAGCGCGCCGTTGCCGAGGTGGAACCGGGCCACGGGATCGGCGGGCAGGCCGTCGCCGCGTTTGGCGGTCAGAAGATAGGCGGCGGCGAGGCGGCGGACGGCGTCGCTGTCCCTGGGATCCAGCGCGACGCCTGTTTCGGCCAGCCAGGCCGTCAGGCCAGGGATCGGCGACAGCGTCACGAAGGTCTTCAGCCCCGGAAGAGCGTCGGCGAGGTCGGAGGCGACCTGCTTGATCAGCGAATTGCCGAACGAGATGTTGGCGAGCCCCTCTTGGCAATTCGAGATCGAGTAGAACACCGCGGTGTCGGCGTCGTCCGAGGCCAAGGGCGCGCGGTCTTCGGCCAAGAGCGCCTGGATCGAGCCTGGCACGCCCCGGGTCAGGGCGACCTCGACAAAGATCAGCGGCTCGTCCGGCATCGCGGGGTGGAAGAAGGCGAAACAGCGCCGGTCGGGCGGTTCGAGCCGGCGGCGCAGGTCATCCCAACTGTCGATGGCGTGCACCGCCTCGTAGGCGATGATCTTGTCGAGGATGTAGGCGGGGCTTTCCCAGTTCACCGGCCTCAGAACCAAGAAGCCGCGGTTGAACCACGACGCGAAGAGGTGCCGGAAGTCGAGGTCCAGCGCCTGGAGTTCCGGATCGTTCGCGCCGAGGCGCAGAAGGTCGGCGCGCATCCGCACCAGTCGCCCGGTGGCGCCGGGCACCTGGTTCAGGCGGCGGATGAACTCCTGGCGCAACGGCTCGGCGGCGGCCAGGAAGGCGCGGTAGCTGGCTTTGGTAGGCTCCGCTTCGTAGTCCGAAAGGCGGTCGCGGACCGTGCCGGGGTCGATGTTCATCTCAATCGCGAGGTGGCGGAAGAAGGCAAGCTTGGCGTCGTCCTCCATCGCCTCGAACCTTTCGAGGATCTGGACCGCCAGCGCCATGCCCGAGGTCTCGCCCACCGTGCCGGTAAGCGCGGCGGCGAGTTCCTCAATCGGGCGGCCGTCCCAATCGGCCGCTGCGGCGCGGTCGCGGCGCTCGAACACTGTGGCCAAGAGGTCGGCGAGCAGGCTCATATGCCCGGTCCCATCACGGCGTTCGGCAACCAGGTTGCGAGGCCGGGAAAGAGGCACAGAAGCACGATGGCGATCACCATGCAGGCGACAAACGGCAGCGAGCCGGTCAGGATCGTCTTTAGCGAGATGTCCGGCGCGATGCCGTTGATCACGTAGAGGTTCAGACCGACGGGCGGCGAGATCAGGCCGATTTCCATGTTGATCGTCAGCACCACGGCGAACCAGATCGGGTCGAACCCGGCGGCGGTGATGATCGGCAGCAGGATCGGCGCGGCCATCAGGATGACGGCGACGGGCGGCAGGAAGAAGCCCGCGATCAGCAGGAACACGTTGACGGCGCCCATCAGCACCCAGCGGTTGACATCGAGCGTGCCGATCCATTCGGCGATCGACTGGGTGATGAAGAGCGAGGACAGCATGTAGCTGAAGACCCCGGCCGCGGCGATGATGAAGAGGATCATCACCGACTCTTTGGTCGAGTCGCGCAGCACCACCCACAGATCGCCGGGGTTCCAGAGCTTGTAGATGATCATTGCGATAAGCAGGCAGAGCAGCGCCCCGACGGCGGCGGTCTCGGACGGCGTCGCGACGCCGCCATACATGGCGTAGAGCACGCCGATGATGATCGCCAGGAACGGCAGGACCCGGGGCAGGATCTCGAACTTTTGGCCCCAGGAATAGCTGCGCGAGGCCAAAAGCGCCGCGTCGCCAGACCGCCAGGTCGAATAGAGCGACCAGACCATGAAGAGGCCGACGAGCAGAAGCCCGGGGATGACGCCCGCCAGGAACAGCCGGCCGATCGAGGTCTCGGTGGCGATGCCGTAGACGATCATGGTGACCGAGGGCGGGATCAGAATGCCCAGAGTGCCGCCCGCGGCGATGGATCCCGCGGCGACGGCATCCGGGTAGCCACGCTTGCGCATCTCAGGGATGCCCATCTTGCCAATGGCGGCGCAGGTGGCCGGCGACGACCCCGACATGGCTGAGAACAACGCACAAGCGCCGAGGTTCGAGACCACGAGGCCGCCAGGCACACGGGTCAGCCATCGCTCCAGCGCTTCGTAAAGGTCCGCGCCCGCGCGAGTCGAAGCAATGGAGGCGCCCATGATGATGAACATCGGGATCGACAGCAGCGCGAAATTGTCGAGCTTGCCGAATAGGATTTCGGGCATCAATTCGAGCGACCGCATTCCGTCGAAGATGATCAGGAAGCCGGCCGAGACGATCAAGAGACCGATGGCGACCGAGACGCCGGAGAACAGAACGAAGATGGTGGCGAAAGCGACCAGCGCGCCCAGAAGAAGCGGGTCCATCAGGTATCCTCCAGCCCGAAGGGTTTGTCGACGCCGGTCAGCACCGCAACCAGATCAGCAATGATTTGCAGAAGCAGAAGGCCAAAGCCCACCGGGATCGAAAGATAAGGGATCCAGAGACGTACGCCCCAGACGGTGTCGGATCGCCAGCCGCGCTCCCAGGCGAAATGCCAGTACTCGTAGCCATAGTAGAGCATCACCGAAATGATCAGCGCCGAGATCGACAGCGTCACGATACACAAGACGAACCGGGCGCGGCGGGGCAGGGACAGCGGGATCAGATCGACGTTCACGTGGCCGCGAAGGCGCTGGACGTAAGGCAGCCCGACCAGGGTGGCGGCGATGACGAGGTAGATCACCGCCTCGGTCTGCCAGACCGTCGAGCCGTTTAGGACAAACCGGATGAAGATCATTTGGCAGGTGATGGCGACGGCGGCGACGATCATGCTTGCCGAGGCCCAGCCTGCGAGGGTGGAAATGGCGGCGACAGCCTTGAGAAATGGATTGTCGCCGGTATGCGCGGCAACCGCGGAGCTGTTTCCCGCCATCTTTGCCCCCTAATGGTTCCGTGAGTGGTGGAGGGGGCGGCTATTGCCGCCCCGATCGGCGGTTATTCGACCGACAGCGCCAGATCGAGCAGCGCCTGGCCGTCCGGTACCTCGTCGATGATGGCCTTGTAGGACGTCTCTTGCGCCAGCGCGCGCCAGGCGTCGAATTCCTCCTGGCTCATCTGTGCGATCTCGACGCCGTTTTCCTCGAACACCTTGGCCGAGTTCGCGTCCTGCTTCTTGGCCTCTTCGAGATAGAACGCCTCTGCCTTCGCGGCGGCGGCCATCAGCGCCTCTTGCTGCTCGGCGGTCAGCCCATCGAAAGTGGATTTGTTCATCAGAAGCGGCTGGTACATGAACCACAGCGCGAAATCGGACGCCGGGGTGTAGCAGGCCACCTGCTCGTAGATCCGGTAGCTGACGAAGGACGACGACGAGGTGTTCGCCGCGGTCAGAACGCCGGTTTGCATGGCGTTGTAGATCTCGGACGAGGCCATCGAGGCGATTGACGCGCCGGCGCCGGCCAGCATCTGTTCGAACGCCTTGCCCGCGGCGCGGGTCTGCAGGCCCTGCACGTCGTCCGGCCCGGTGATGCACTTGTCCTTGCCGACGAAGCCGCCGGCGAGATAGCCGTGCACCAGCACCATGACGTCGTCATCGGCCATCTTCGCCTCGAGCGCCTGCATGAATTCGCTCTCATTCAAACGCGCGGCGTGGTCGTGGTTCTTCACCAGGCCAGGCATCAGGGTGAGATTGAAGGCCGGCTGCTGGCCGCCCGCGTAGGAAAGCGGGAAAACCGTCATGTCAAGCTGCCCGCGGCTGAGCGGCTTGTACTGCTCGCGCGGTTTGAACAGCGACTTCGACGGAAAAATCTTGATGTCCAGGTCGACGCCGGCGGCGGCGACTTCGTCGGCGACGATCTGTGCCACCTGGTGGCGCACGTCCTTGGTCGACCATTGGTGCGACAGGCGCAGTTCGGCGGCCGACGCGGCGAGCGTACCGGCGGCGAGGGCGATGCCGGCGACGGCCGATATCAGGGCTGGTTTCATAGGGTCCTCCCGAAAAAGCTGCCCGGGTGGGTCCGGGCCTCACCAAAGCATGGGGCGGATGTTTCAAATGTCAAGCATATTGTATACAAAAAATTGCCCTTTGAATATTATCAAGGCTTTGCTACATTCAAGACATGGAACAACGCCGTGCCGATAGCATTGCCGAAGCGCTTGAAGAGCAGATCTTTGACGGTACCTTCGCGGATGGCGACCGGCTGGACGAAATCCGATTGGCGGAGCATTTCGGCGTGTCGCGCACGCCTATTCGCGAGGCCTTTCTGCGGCTCACTCAGTCGGGCTTGGTCGAACAGATTCCGCGCCGCGGCGTGTTCGTCCGTCAGCCCGGGCCCGTCGAGCTGATGGAGATGTTCGAAGTGATGGCAGAGTTGGAAGCTGCGAGCGCCAGGCTCGCGGCTCGCCGGATCAGCGATGCGGCTCTGGAGGAGCTCAAGCAGACCAATGTCCGTTGCGACGCCGCGGTTCATGCCCAGGACGCCGATGCCTATTACCGCGAAAACGAGCGCTTCCACCACATGCTCTATCGGCAATCGGGCAACGGGTTTCTGGAGCAGGAATGCCTGCGGCTGCATCGACGGCTGAAACCGTTCCGCCGGGTGCAGTTGCGCCTGCGCGGCCGCATGGCGCAGTCGATGGCAGAGCATGAAGCAATCGTGGCGGCCTTGGCAAAAGGCGACTCGGCTGGCGCCGCAGACGCCGTGCGGCAGCACGTGGCTGTGCAGGGCGAGCGGTTCCAAGACCTGATGGCCAGTCTGAAACCTGCCGCCGAGTAGACCTGGCGACCGGACAGCTCCCGCAGGCGCGCGGCGTCCTATTCACGGACTTGGCTTGGCCGACGGCGGCAGTGGCGCTTCAGGCCTCTGCAGCCACCCAAACCGCGGTGTAGGGCGGTAGGTTCAGGTGGATCGCACCCGCGCTCGGCGTGACCTCAATACCACCGATCAGGTCGACCAGCCGCGCGCTGGGATCAAATCCAATCTGGTCGTTATCAGCGGCCAGTCGCACGGCAGCGTCCGATACATTGACGGCGATCCAAATGCGATCCTCGCCAGATTCGCGCACAAGGCTAAAGACACGGCGGTCAAGCCGGACAATCCGTTGCAGGGCGTTGGGGTGGAAGGCGCGGCGCGTCCGGCGCACTGCCAGCAGCCGCCGGTGTCCGGCAACGACCCGTGCGCGCAAGCCAAACGGATCCATCAACGCGCTCTGCACACTGTGCAGATCCAGCTTTTCGCGGTTGACCGATCGGTTGCGCCCGGTCGCCGCCAGCCCGGCCAGGTCGTTGCGCGACCCCAGAAGGCTGTGGATGTAGATCCCGGGCACGCCCATGACCGACAGCAGGATGGTCTGCGCCGCGAGAAACTTCGTCGCGCGTCTTGCGTCGTCGTCCGTGGGCAGGCTCACCGCGTCGAGGAAGGTGATGTTCAATTCGTAGGGCGCCGTGCCGCCGTCCGGCAGCGTGCGCAGCGACACCCGGCCGCCGTTGGCCTCGACCCGCGCCGCCATCGTCGCAACCTGGTCGGGTGACAGCAGGTCCTCGACCGGCCGCACCCCGACCCCGTCATGCGAAGACAGGAAGTTGAAGAACGCGGTGCCGGGCGGGGCAGGCTCCAGCGCCGCGGCCCAGTCCGACAGCGGCCCAGCGTCGCCGGTCTGAAACGCATAAAGGGTCAGGGGCGGCAGCGGGAACTGGTAGACCAGATGCGCCTCGTCGGTGCCGTCGCCGAAATAGCCGATATTGTCGGCATGCGGCACGTTGGTTTCGGTGATCAGCAGGACCCCGGGCGCGGCGGCATCGAGCACCAGGCGCATGACCCGGATCAGCGCATGGGTCTCGGGCAGGTGCATGCAGGTTGTGCCGAGGCGCTTCCAGAGAAACCCGATCGCATCGAGGCGCAGGAACCGCGCGCCCCTGGCGGCGTAGAACAGCAGCAGATCGAGGATATCGAGGAAGACCAGCGGATTGGCATAGTTCAGGTCGATCTGGTCGTCGCTGAAGGTGGTCCAGACATGCGCCTCGCCGCCGCTGGTCTGCACCGCGGTCAACAGCGGCAAGGCGCGCGGGCGGGTTACCGAGGAGTAGTCGAGCTTGGGATCGCAGACGTGGAAATAGTCGGCGTAGTCCGGATCGCCGGCCAGAAACCCCCGAAACCAGGCGCTGTCCTTCGAGATGTGGTTGATCACCGCGTCGAACATCAGGCCGAAGCGACCCGCAAGCCGCGCCACGTCGTCCCAGGATCCTAGCGCGGGGTCGACCGCGCGGTAGTCGATGACCGAAAAGCCGTCATCCGAACTCCAGGGATAGAACGGCAGGATGTGAACGTTGCCGATCACGTCCGACACCCATTCGCGCAAGAAGCCGTCGAGCGTCGCTAGTGGGGCTTGGTCAGGGGATTGGATCGAATCCCCATACGTGATCAGCATCACATCCGTTTCGTCGACCCATCCGCGATGCGCAACGGCGTGCCGCGCGCGGAAAGCGGCGATCCGGTCCAGGATGCGCGGCACAAGATCATCGACCTCCGCCGGCCCGAAGGCGACCGAGAGCGTCCATCTCAGTCTGTTCCCGACACCCTCATCCGGCACAGGCGTCCGCATGCCGTTCCTCCCCTCCCGGTCCCGGCCGCCCGGCGACCCCAGCCCGCCGCCGGCCGCTCGCGGCAAAAGGAAAGGCCCGGACCGCTCGGCCCGGGCCCTCCCGTCACAACACGGCCGGTCTCATTCGATCCGGGCGATTTCCTCTTTGATCTTCGCCACCGCCTCTTCGGCGCTGATCTGTTCGTCGATATACTCGCGCACGACGCGGTTGTGCAGCAGCGAGTTGACGATCTTCGAGGCGCGGTTCAGGTCGCCCTCGGCCAGACCCCAGCGGTTACCGGTCGAGAGACCCGCGACGATGTTGTCGATCACGTCCTGTGAGTAGATCTCAGCCAGAGGCGCCTTGCGGTCCACGCCCACGGGTAGCGAGGCCCATTCGGCGACAAACTTCTCTCCGTCGGAGGCATCCCCGCGGCGCACCGGGAACTTGCCCTCGGGCGCGATGCGCAGGATGTAGCTGTAGCCTTCGTCCATCACGAAGTTGACGAACTCGATGGCCGCGTCGGTGTCGGCATCGGTGGTGATGCCCATATAGCGGATG
>JASJCA010000152.1 GCA_030066215.1 Rhodobacter sp.
GCGATCATGGGCGTCGGCGGCGGCTTCATCATGGTGCCGGCGATGATCTATCTTCTGGGCATGCCGACCAAGGTCGTGGTCGGCACGTCGCTGTTTCAGATCATCTTCGTCACCGGCTTCACCACGCTTTTGCATGCCACCACCAACTTCACCGTCGACATGCTGCTGGCGCTGCTGCTGCTCGTTGGCGGCGTGATCGGCGCTCAGGTCGGAACCCAGATCGGGGTGCGGCTGAAGGCCGAGCAGCTGCGCATCCTGCTGGCGCTGATGGTGCTGGCGGTCTGCGGCAAGCTGGCGCTGGATCTCTTGCTGCAGCCGGCGGAGCTCTATTCGCTCGGCGGGGCGGGGGGGCACGGATGATCCGGCTCATGATCCTGCTCATGCTTTTCGCCCTGCCGGTCCGGGCCGAAGAGGTCGTGGCCGGGCTCAGCCAGAACCGGGTCTCGATCACCGCGAATTTCGACGGCTCCGAGATCCTGATCTTCGGTGCGGTGAAACGCGAGGCGCCGATCCCGGAAGAGATCGGGCCGCTGGAGGTGGTGATCACCGTGGCCGGGCCGTCTGTGCCGGTGATGGTCCGGCGCAAGGCCAAGCGTTACGGCATCTGGATCAACACGGATGCGGTCGAGGTCGACCGGGCGCCGAGTTTCTATGCCGTCGCCACCTCGGGGCCGTTCAACCTGATCCTCAAGGACATCGAGGATTTGCGCCACAAGATCTCGATCGAGCGGGCGATCCGGTCGGTCGGCGCGCCGATGACGATCACCGATGCCGAGACCTTCACCGACGCGCTGATCCGCATCCGCCGGGGCGACGATCTCTATCAGATCCGTCCCAACACGGTGCTGGTGAGCGAAGAGACGCTGTTCCGCACCTCGGTGGCGCTGCCGGCGAACCTGACCGAGGGCGATTATCTGGCGCGGATCTTCCTGACCCGGGGCGGCAACGTGATCGACGCCTTCGAGACCAAGATCTTCGTCAAGAAGGTCGGGCTGGAGCGCTTCCTGTTCACGCTGGCCCATGAGCGGCCGCTGATCTACGGCCTGCTGTCGCTGGCAATCGCGATCTTCGCCGGCTGGGGCGCCTCGGCCATATTCCGGTATTTGCGGGGGTAGGGCGGGCGCGGGCGCGCAGTTTGCCTCCGCAATTCTCGCTGCCACCTTTGCCCGCACGGCCCAGCGGCGGCCCGCGGGATGCCGCGCCGACCTCTGCACGATGTGCTTTCATGGCAGCAAGGTACATCTTCCATGTCAACTGCGCGCCCAGGACAGCCAAAGCGGCAGCCCACCCGGGCGGGCTGCCGCTGGGCCGGGGCGCTTCGCGCTGTTAACCCGGCCCAGGGCAACTCTCGAACATTCTGACGAGCCCGACGCAGGTCGTAGATTCACCCAACCCCGCGCCGGCGCGATGTCGCTTTTTCCCCGTCTTCGGTCGGCTGCCCCTCGCAACCCTGTGCGGATTTCTGCAACGGTGCGGCGTGGACGGGTCAGCGGAGTTTCGGCCATGAAAACCCATGTCAAAGCCCTGGTCGTCGGCGGCGGCGCGGTCGGGACCGGCATCGCCTATCACTTGGCCAAATTCGGCTGGGACGACGTGATGCTGATCGAGCGTGACGAGCTGACCAGCGGGTCGACCTGGCACGCCGCGGGGCTCCTTCCGCTCTTCAACATGGGCTATGCCACCAGCCACATCCACGACTACTCGGTGAAGTTCTACAAGACGCTCGAGGACGAGACGGGGCTCAACGCCGGCTTCTATGTGGTCGGCAACCTACGCATGGCGCAAAGCCAGGACCGGATGGACGAGTATATGCTCTATGCCTCGACCGCCGAGACCGTGGGCGTCCCGTACGAATGGCTCAGCCCCGCCCAGATCAAGGACCGCTACCCGCTGGTCCGGACCGAGGATCTGAGAGGCGCGATCTACCACCCGACGGACGGCTACATCAATCCCGCCGACGTGACGCAAGCGATGGCCAAGGGCGCGCGGCAGCGGGGCGTGGAGATCGAGCGCAAGTGGCAGGTCGACGGCTACGCCTGGACCGGCGATCACTGGGACGTCACCTGCACCAAGATGGTGGAAAAGGGCGGCAACCTGGTGCCCTCGGACGAGCAGGTCACCATCCACGCCGAGCATGTCGTCACCGCCACCGGCAACCACGCGCAGCGCACGGCGCGGCTGCTCGGCCTCAAGATCCCCGCGATCCCGGTCGAGCACCAGTACATCGTCACCGAGCCCGACCCGGCTCTGGTCGACTGGCGCAAGGCGAACCCCGAGCACCCGGTGCTGCGCGATGCCGACGCCAAGTGGTACGTGCGCGAGGAACGCGGCGGCTGGATCCTGGGACCCTACGAGATGGGCGCCCCGGCGCGGTTCCTCTACGATGTGCCGGAGACGTTCCGCGCCGATCTCTTCCCGCTCGATCTGGAGCGGATCGAAGAGGAATACATGAGCATGATCCACCGGATTCCGTCGTCGGAAACGGTGGGGCTGAAGGACGATTACAACGGCCCGATCTGCTATACCCCCGACGGCAACCCGCTGGTCGGGCCGGCGCCGGGCCTGCGCAACATGTGGCTGGCCGAGGGCTTTTCCTTCGGCATCACCGCGGCGGGCGGGACGGGGTACTACATGGCGCAGATGATGGTCGAGGGCGAGGCCGAGATCGACATGGCCTCGCTCGACCCCAAGCGCTACGGGCCCTGGATGACCACCGAATATGCGGCGCGGAAGAACGAGGAATGCTATTCCCACGTCTACATCCTGCACCACCCCGACGAAGAGCGCGAAGCCTGCCGGCCGCTGCGGACCGCGCCGGCCTATGACCGGCAGAAGGCGGCGGGCGCGCAGTTCGGGCAGGTCAATGGCTGGGAGCGGCCGAACTACTACGGACCCAAGGACGCCTCCGACAGCTTCGACCACGACGCCCGGTCGTTCCGGCGCGGCGGCTGGTGGCAATATGCCCATGACGAGGCCAAGGCGATCCGCGACGGCGTCGGGCTGATCGACGCCACGGCCTTTGCCAAGCACGTCGTGCACGGCCCCGGCGCGGCGGCGTTCCTCGACTGGTTCACCTGCAACAGGCTGCCGCGGGTGGGGCGGATCAACCTGACCTACGCGCTGACCGCCGCCGGCACGACGCGCACTGAATTCACCATCCTGCGCGAGGCCGAGGACCGGTTCGTGCTGATCTCGGCCGGTGCCTGGCATGCCTATGACCGCGACTATCTGTTGAAGGCGGTCGAGGACACCGAGGCCCGGTTCGGCCGGATCAATGTCGAGGACTGGACCACGCGCTACGGTGTCTTTGCGCTCGCCGGACCGAAATCGCGCGAGGTGCTGGGCGCGCTGATCCGCGATGCCGAGCCAGAAACGGCGCTGTCGAACAAGCGCTTCCCCTGGCTGTCGCTGCGTGAGATCGAGCTGGGCATGTGCCCGACCGTCGCCGTGCGGGTGGCCTATACCGGCGAGTTGGGCTGGGAGCTGCACCACCCGATCGAGATGCAGACCTATCTGTGGGACCGGCTGATCGAGGCCGGGGAGCCGCATGGGTTGAAACTGGTGGGCGCGCGCGCGCAGAACTGGCTGCGGCAGGAGAAGTCCTACCGCGCCTTCGGCACCGAGCTGGGGCGCGACGCGACGCCGCTCGAGGCCGGGCTCGACCGGTTCGTCGACCTCGGTAAGGAGTTTCACGGCAAGGCGGCGATGGTCGAGACCGGGGTGCGGTCGAAATGCGTGACCCTTTTGATCGACGGCCCCGACGACGCCGATCCCTGGGGCCGCGAGGCGCTCTATGACGGCGAGACGAAGGTCGGGCGGCTGACCTCGGGCGGTTATTCGGTGGCCTTCGGCAAGCAGATCGGCATGGGCTATGTGCGCCCCGACCTGGCGGCGCCGGGGCAGCGTCTGGCGGTGAAGATGTTCGATCAATTGTGGCCGGCGGAAGTGGTCGAGGACTCGCCCTACGACCCGACAAACGCGCGCATCCGAGCGGACGGCTAGACGCTTGACCTAATCGCAGCGCGGCCGCATGTGGCCTGGCATGGTGCGGGCGTCATTGATCATCGCGGTGTTGTGCGCTGGTAGCGTGGCGCTTTGGCTGCTTTGGACCGCAGGTGAAAAGCGTGCTGGCGTGCATTTGAGCGGCGATTACGCCGATCTGGTCGGCGCAGCACTTGGCTTGCCGCAGGTGGCGCCCGACGAGGCGGCACTGTCCGTGGTGTTGCTGCACCGATGGTCCAATCTGCGGCATGTGCCGGACGGCGTGGCGCTCTGCGGCGAAGCGTGTAGCGGGAACGTGGTGCTGGTGCGTGTGGTTGCGGTCGGTCCCGGACAGAGCCGCAAGCATCTGTTCCTGCGCAGCTCTGCCTTCTTTGATTTGACGGTGTCGATGCCGCAGGAAGGCGACGGTCCAGACGGCGTGGACTGCGTGGCCCAGGTCATTATGGCGGAGGCCTCGGCGCTCGGCGCGCCGAACAGTTGGCCGGATTGCGCCCGCGGCATTCTGGACGCCGAAGACGCCGTGGCGGAGCACTGGCGGTTGTAGTCCGCTTGCAGTCAGATGCGGCGCTCTGGGAGATGCCGGACAACGCGCCGAACCCGGCAGCGGTTGACGCTGGAGCCTGTTCGGTCGGGCGGCCGACTCTCAACGTCTGCGAGCCTTGCCGGCACCGCCCAATGGCGGCCGCTGGCCCGGCGAAGGGCCGCCAATACAGAGACTTGCGTCGCTGATCAGTTAGAGCCGGTTCAGCAGCTCTCTCGTAGGCCAGGCGTCGGCCGGCAGCCCGAGCCGTTTCTGTTCCGCCTGCACCGCCGCGCGGGTGCCGGCGCCGAGGATGCCGTCGATCTTGCCCACGTTGTAGCCGCGGGCGGCGAGCTTTTTCTGCAGCGCCTTCATCTGGCCGTCAGAGAGCGGCTTGTCGGCATTTCCGGCGTCGTAGACCGGCGCACCGGAGAGGCGGGTGGCGAAATAGGCCGCGGTGGCAACATAGACGAAGCTTTGGTTCCATTCGAACAGCGCCTGGTAATTCGGGTAGGCGAGGAAGGCCGGGCCCTTGCGACCCATCGGCAATAGGATCGAGGCGCGCAAGCCCGGCCCCTCGAAGGCGCCAGAGCGGGGTCGGACGCCGAGCCGCGCCCAGTCGCCGACCGGCTTTGACGTATGGAACCCTGTGTCCTCCCAAGGCAGGTTCTGCGGCACGACGACTTCCTGCATCCACGGCTCGTTCGGGCGCCATCCGAAGCCGCGCAGCATGTTGGCGCCGGAAAACAATGCGTCGGCGACCGAGGTCTTCAAGTTGACCTTGCCGTCGCCGTCGCCGTCGAGCCCGCGTTCCAAGATGTCCTTGGGCAACATTTGTACCATGCCGATCTCGCCGGCCCAGGCGCCCTGAACGTTGGTCGGGAAGTCGCCTCGCGAGAAGAGCTCCAATGCGGCGAAGACCTGCGGCTGGAACAGGCCCGGTCGGCGGCAGTCGTGGCTGAGCGTCATCAGCGAATCGAGCGTGTTGAAATCGCCCTGGACGGCGCCATAGTCGGTCTCGAAGGCCCAGAACGACAGCAGCATACCGCGGGGCACGCCGAGCTGGCGCTCGATAGCGGTGAAGATCGAATTGTATTTCTGTGAGTTCGAGCGGCCGCGGTTGATGCGGTTCTGGCTGATGAGCTTGCGAGAGAACGAGATGAAATCGGTCTTGAAGATGCCCTGGCGGCGGTCGGCGTTGATCGTGCGCTTGCTGAAATCGGCGGCGGCGAAGAACGGTTGGGTGACCGCGGGCGAGAAACCCTGGCGTTCGGCCACGGCCTTCATCTTGTTGACGAAGCTAGAGAAATTGCCACCGCACTGAACATAGACTCGGCGCTCGCCACCGGCGGCGAGCGCGGTGTTGGCAGCCAGGATCAGGGCGGCGGTGATGATCGGAAAACGCATGTTCGGCCTCGCAAGTGATTTGCGGCGGAGATTACCAGGGCGGCGTCACCAGGCAACCGCGATGATCAGGACCAGCGCGAACATGCCCGCCCAGGCGCGCCAGAGAACCCCGGTAGCGGCGTCGATGTCATCGGCGCCGGCGTCCCGGCGGCCACTGGGGTGGACGAAGGCGAAGTCCAGCAGGCCACCACCATAGCTGCGCGGGCCGGCGAGCGCGACGCCCAGGGCGCGAGCCATGGCGGCCTCGGGCCAGCCGGCATTGGGCGAGCGGTGCAGGGCGGCGTCGCGACGGATCGCGGGCCAGGCCGCAAGGCGGCCGCAGACCGCGGCGATCAGCAGGGCCGACAGACGGGCCGGCAGCCAATTCAGTGCGTCGTCGGTGCGCGCGGCGGCCCAGCCGAAGGCCTCGTGCCGCGGGGTGCGGTAGCCGATCATGCTGTCGGCGGTGTTGGTGAGTTTGTAGAGCAGGAGGCCGGGCAGGCCGGCGAGGGCGAACCAGAAGGCGGGGGCGACGACGCCGTCGGAGAAGTTCTCGGCGGCGGATTCGATGGCGGCGCGGGAGATCGCGGGCGGGTCCATCTGGGTCGTGTCGCGCCCAACGATATGGGCGACGGCGCGGCGGCCATCGTTGGTGGAAAGGCGCAGGGCGCTGGCGACGGCCTGCACGTGGTCGGCGAGGCTGCGCTGGGCGAGCAGGATGGCAGCGATCAGGGTTTCTGGGATGGGTGCGCCGGGGAAGTGGTGGATCGCGGCGCCGAGGACCAGGGCGGTGAGGGCGAGGGTGCCGAAGGCGGCGGTGCCCTTGGCCTTGCGGTGGTTTCCACGGTTGAAGATTTGGTCGGTCCAGCCGATGGCGCGGCCCATCAGGATCGCGGGATGGGGCGCTCGGGTCCAGAGCCATTTCGGCTCGCCGAAGACCGCGTCGAGGATCAGCGCGGCGGCGAGCGTCATTTCGCCGCCGGGCCGACGCTCGTTGCCTCCGGCAACCTCGCCCCGCCCGCCGTCCCGTTTAGGGCCGTTTCGAGCTGGTCCCAGCGGTCGGGGGCGGGGAGGCCGAGACGGAGCCAGATTCTCGAATAGGGGAAGGTGCGGGACCAGATGCGGTGCTCTGCAAGGCGGGTTTGCCAGGTTTGCGCGTTCTCGGTCTTGTAGAGGCGGAAAAGGGTCGTGCCGCCGAGGGGTTGGCCGCCAGCGGTGGTCATCAGCGCGTCGAGTTTGGTGGCGTCTTGGGTGAGGCGCGTTCGGGTCGTCTGCGCCCAGGCGGTGTCCTCCAGGGCGCGGGCACCGATCTCGAGAGCGGGGCCGGAGACGGGCCAGGGGCCGAGGCTTTCGGCGAGGTTGCTGAGGGTCTTGGGCGTTCCAATGGCGAAGCCGAGGCGCAGGCCAGCGAGGCCCCAGAATTTGCCGAAGCTCTTCAGCACGACGATACCGGGGGTCGCGGTCTTCGCGACGTGGCTGCGATCCGGGACCACGTCGCAGAAGCTCTCGTCGATGATCGTCAGCGCCTTGTGACCGTCCATCACTTCGGCGCGGTACCAGAGGCGGCCGTCGGGGTTGTTGGGGTGGACCAGAACGCGGACGGGGCTGGCCTCGTCGGAGCGCTTGCCGGCGTGGCGAAAGGCGGCTTCGTGTTCGTTATAGGTCGGGCCTGGGATGTGCACGTCGGGCGCGGCGACGAGCTCGGGCATTCGGGCGATCAGGGCGGAGGCACCGGGGGCGGCGATGATCTTGGCGCCTTCGGGGACATTCCAGAACCTCCGCGCGGCACTGAGCATTCGGTCCATGGCTCCGGTATCGGGAAGCGCTGTCCAGGCCTCGTTCGCAACCTCGCCCACCGGGTAGGGCACCGGGTTGATGCCGGTCGACAAATCGAGCCAGTTGGCCCGCGTTCCGCCGAAGCGCGCGATCGCGGCGTCGAGACCGCCGCCATGGTTGCGCGGGGCGGTCATTCCTCGGGCAGCGGCGGATGGCGCGAAACGAAATGGCCCTTGATGGCTTGCGGCCATTGCCGATAGGGCACCTGGCCGCTCTCGCTTTGCGCATGCAGCTCTGCCCAGGCGACGATGCCCTCGGCGGCCTCTTCGACCGGTTCGAAATCCCCCAGCGTGTAGCAGAGCTTGCCCGGCCCCTGCACGGTGATGTTGCAGCCCTTGCCGCAGCCCATCAGGCAGGAATACCGCCGCGTGCGCACCCGGCCCTCGGCCCGCGCCTCGACCAAAGCGGCAAGGCGTTCGCCATCGGTCAGCTCCATCGGGCCGTCTTCCCAGCCCTCGCGCTTGCAGGTGTCGCAGATGGTGATCCAGGTGGTCATCAAGGGCTCCCTCTTGCCGCTTCGCCCATCAAGCGGATTCCCGCCCCATGCGCAAGACTCCACCGATCCGCCGCGCCCTGACGATCGCGTTAACCTTTGGTTAGGAATTTCCCGGGCAGTTTGAATCCCAGGGATGGGCGCCCTGGCTGCCAGGGTTGATAAAGACAAAAAGCGAGTGAACACGCATGCAGGTGCTGATCGTTGGAGGTGACGTTGGCTTGGCCAGCGTGTGGGCCGGGCATCTCGAACGGCAAGGCACCTCTGTCCTCCATGTGGAAAGCGAACAGGACGCCATCGACGCGATCGAGGCGATGGAGATCGACGTGCTGGTGCTCAACGTCGTGCTTGAGATCGGCAGCGCCTTTGCCGTGGCGGATTTCGCCAGTTTCCGTCAGCCCGAGGCACGGATCATCTTCGTGACCAACACGTCGTTTTTCTCGGACGGCTCGATCTTTCGCCACATACCGAACACCTGCGCGCATGTCCCCGGAGCGATCCCGCCCGAGGACCTAGCCGCGCTGGTGGAGCATTACGGCATGGCGCAGGACGCCTGAGCCCTAGCCGCGCCCGTGCGGCGCGTCCCAGTTGAGCACCGGGTTGATCGGCACGATCCGGTGCGGATTGATGCTTTCGTGGCTGTAGTGATAGTGCCGCACGATGTGGTCGAGGTTCACCGTCTCGGCCACACCCGGCCATTGGTAGAGCTCGCGCGTGTAGCCCCAGAGGTTCGGGTAGTCGATGATCCGGCGCCGGTTGCACTTGAAATGCAGGTGATAGACGCTGTCGAACCGCACCAGCGTCGGGAACAGCCGCCAGTCGGCCTCGGTGATCCGGTCGCCCATCAGGTAGCGGCTTTCCGAGAGCCGCTCTTCGAGCCAGTCGAGCGTGTCGAAAAGCGGGTG
>JASJCA010000156.1 GCA_030066215.1 Rhodobacter sp.
GCCGCGACGGCGGTGCGCGACGCCAATGACCTGACCAACGAGTTGCTGACCGCCAATGCAGAAAGCCTGCGCCAGACCAACCGGATGGTGCGCGAAGAGATGGAGCGCGGCGTCTTCGACATCGAAGCGATCAAGACCGCCAACGCCTCGCTCATCGCCACGATCGAGGACAGCCTGACAATCGCCGACGAAGGAAAGCGCAAGCGCGCTGAGGCCGAAACCGCGCTGCAACAGATGGAACAGGAACTCAAGGACACGCTCAGTGCAGCCAAGGCGCGCGGCACGGCTTCGGGCCACAACATCGGCGGCGCCCTTCCCGAAGGCGAGGAATAAGCCGACCGCATGGACCTTGGCCGGACACAGGCGGTGGCCCTGGCTACCCTGGCGAGCGTGGCGTTGACGGGGTGCGACCCGGCGGCACTCCGCAGTTCGCCCGTGCCCGAGGCCCGCCCCGACCGGCCCGCCGAAACAACCGTGGTCACCGAGCGCTCCGCCGTCAGCCGTGACCTCGTCGACTACTACGCCCGTGTGCAGCAGGACCTCCTGACCCAGGGCCTTTTGCGGACCGATGGCGGTGGTCCCGATACGCCCTATTCCCAGCGCCAACTTGTCGACAACTTCATCCGTATCGCGCTTTACGAAGAGTTTTCGACCGTCGGCGGCCGCATTGTCGCGTTGCAGACCGAAAGCCGGCTGCACCGCTGGGCCGGCCCGATCCGGATGCGGGTGCGTTTCGGCGACAGCATACCGCTTGCGCAGCGCGACCAGGATCGCAGCACGGTCATCGGCTACGCCAACCGGCTTGACCGGATCACCGGCCTGCAGATCACGCAGACCGAGACCAACGCGAATTTCCACGTCTTCATCGTCAACGAGGACGAGCGCCGCCAGATCGGCCCGGCCCTTCGCGCGATCATCCCCGATATCAGCCAGGAGGCCGTCAACACGGTGCAGAACATGCGCCGCTCGACCTTCTGCCTGGTCTTCGCGCGCGACCCCGAGGACGACGGCGTCTATACCGAGGCCGTCGCGGTGATCCGCGGCGAACACCCCGACCTGATGCGCGCCAGCTGCATCCACGAGGAACTCGCGCAGGGTCTAGGTCTTTCCAACGACAGCCCTGAAGCGCGTCCCTCTGTCTTCAATGACGACGAGGAATTCGCCCTTCTGACCAGCCATGACGAGCTTCTCTTACAGATGCTCTACGACCCCCGCATGCGCCAAGGCATGACCGCGCGCGAGGCCCGCCCCGTCGCCGAGATCATCGCGGCGGAACTTCTGGGCGGGGAAAGCTAAGACACCATAGGAGAGACGGATATGGGCATTTTCGATTTTCTGAGCGGCGAGTTCATCGACGTCATCCACTGGGTCGACGACACCCGCGACACCATGGTCTGGCGCTTCGAGCGCGAAGGCCACGAGATCAAGTACGGCGCCAAGCTGACGGTGCGCGAGGGCCAGGCGGCGGTGTTCGTGCACGAGGGCCAGCTGGCGGATGTCTTCACGCCCGGTCTCTACATGCTCGAGACCAACAACATGCCGATCATGACCACGCTGCAGCACTGGGACCACGGCTTCAAATCGCCGTTCAAGTCCGAGATCTACTTCGTCAGCACCACGCGGTTCAACGACCTCAAATGGGGCACCAAGAACCCGATCATGCTGCGCGACCCCGAATTCGGGCCCACGAGGATCCGCGCCTTCGGCACCTACACGGTGCGCGTCACTGACCCCGCCAAGTTCCTCACCGAAATCGTCGGCACCGACGGCGAATTCACCATGGACGAGATCAGCTTTCAGATCCGCAACATCATCGTGCAAGAGTTCAGCCGGGTGATCGCGGGCTCGGGCATTCCGGTTCTCGACATGGCCGCCAACACCGCGGACTTGGGCAAGATGATCGCCGCCGAGATCTCTGGCATCGTCGCCGGCTACGGCCTGTCGATCCCGGAATTCTACATCGAAAACATCAGCTTGCCGCCCGCGGTGGAACAAGCGCTCGACAAGCGCACCTCGATGGGGCTGGCCGGCGACTTGGGCAAGTTCACCCAGTACTCGGCCGCCGAGGCGATGACCCAGGCCGCCCAGAACCCCGCCGGTGGCGGCGGCATGGGTGCCGGCCTCGGCATGGGCATGGGCATGGCGATGGCGAACCAGATGGCCAACCAGGGCCCCTGGGGCGCCCAACCGCAGCAGGCCCCTGCCTCGGCGCCCGCCGCCGCGGCGCCGCCGCCCCCGCCGCCGGTGGAGCATGTCTGGCACATCGCAGAGGCTGGCCAGACCAAGGGCCCGTTCTCGAAAGCCGCGCTCGGCCGCATGGCCGCGGCGGGAGAGATCACCCGCGAGACCTTCGTCTGGACCGCCGGCCAGGACGGCTGGATGAAGGCCGAGGACGTGCAGGAACTCGCCCAGCTCTTCACCATACTGCCGCCGCCGCCCCCGGGGGCATGAGCGATGGCAGAGCAAGAGAATGTCGTTCAGACGGTTCTGCGTGTGCTTGGACCGGTGCCGCGCGCATTCTCTGCGATTGTCTTTCTCGCAGTCGCTGCCTGGATCACCATTCTGACCGTCAGCATCTATCTCACGCTTTTTCGGGACTGCGGCAAAGTCAAGCTCGCCGGAACCTTTGAAACCGGCGGTCATTGCACCAACTACACCCACTCGGAATGGCGCCAGGTGAGTTTGCCGGATCGATTAGCCGAAGATTCGCAAGATGCAAACAACACCGGCGGTTTCGATGACAGCCCACCAATTCAAATTGAGGCCAGTCCCAATACGCAACGGAAATGCGTGGACACGGTCATCGCGTCTATGACGAACATCCCATACAAGATCCGAGATGCGGGCGACGGCCGCATTCCGTTTCGAGACGTACCGCGCGAAGAGCAAGACAAGACCCTGGTGAGATGGTACCAGCTAAATGACTCCGGCAGCATAGCCGACCTGATTTTCTTCTGCCTTCCGGATCGAGCGATCATCCTGGCGACTGGCAATCTCCAGATCGACGTGGCCACAATGGCCGATACGGCCCGCGAACGTCTTTCCAACCAACTAAGTGGTTCCTAGTCCAGATGCCGGAAGACACGCCAAACCCCGCACCCGAACAGGAACACCGCTTTCCGTGCGACCAATGCGGGTCCGATTTCCGCTTCGCCCCGGCCGAGGGCAAACTGAAATGCGACCATTGCGGAAACGAAGCCGAGCTGAGCGGGCAGTTTGCGGGCGGCGCGATCAAAGAGCTCGACTTCAAGGCGGCGATTGACGCGCAACTGCCTGCGGCCGAGATCGAGGAGACCAAGGTCTCAAGCTGCCCCAATTGCGGCGCCCAGGTGGAATTCGATGCCGCCGTGCATGCCAAGGAGTGTCCGTTCTGCGCCACGCCCGTGGTCACCGACACCGGCACACATCGGCATATCAAGCCGCGCGGTTTGCTGCCCTTCGCGCTCGAGGAACGCGCTGCCCACACGGCGATGACCGATTGGCTCGGCCGGCTCTGGTTTGCGCCGAATGGCTTGCAGGATTACGCCCGAAAGGGCCGCAAGATGAACGGCATCTACGTGCCCTACTGGACCTTCGACGCCGACACCAAATCGAATTACAGGGGCGAACGCGGCACGGTCTACTACGTCACCAAGACCGTGATGCGCGATGGCAAGCAAGAACAGGTGCGCGAGCAGCGCATCCGCTGGTCGCCGAAGTCGGGCCGCGTCGCGCGGTTCTTCGACGACGTCTTGGTATTGGCCTCGACATCGCTTCCCAAGCGCTACACAGACAACCTCGAACCCTGGGATCTGGCGGCGCTGCAGCCCTACAGCCCGGAGTACCTCGCCGGGTTCCGGGCCGAGGGCTACACGGTGGAGCTCGATGAAGGGTTTCAAGAGGCGCGGCGTCACATGGACCGGGTGATCGAGCGCGACGTGCGCTTCGACATCGGCGGCGACCGGCAGCGCATCCACGACATCGACACCCGCGTCAGCGACGTGACCTTCAAGCACATCCTGCTGCCGGTTTGGCTCGCGGCCTACAAGTACCGCGGCAAGACCTACCGCTTCGTGGTCAACGGCCGCACCGGCCGGGTGCAAGGCGAGAGGCCCTGGTCGGCCTGGAAGATTGCCATCGCGGTGGTGCTGGGGCTGCTGGTGGCCGGCGCAATCGGCTATGTCATCGCGATGAACCAATGAGCGACATCGAGACGCTCGACGCGCTGTTGAGCCGCCGCCATTCCTGCCGCGGGTTTCGGGGCGACCCGGTGCCCGACGCAGTCGTCGAGCGCATCGTCGCCACCGCCGGCAAGGTGCCCAGTTGGTGCAACGCCCAGCCCTGGCAGGTCGTCGTCACCCGCCTCGCCGAAACCGACCGCCTGCGCACCGCGCTTTTTGCCGAGGCGCAAACCGGTGCGCAGGCGCCCGACATCGCGTTCCCGGCGCGTTATGCCGGGGTCTACCAGGCGCGCCGGCGCGACTGCGGCTGGGCGCTTTACGACGCGGTCGGGGTGGCCAAGGGCGACCGCGCCGCCTCGGCCCGGCAGATGCTCGAAAACTTCCGCTTCTTCGACGCGCCGCACCACGCGCTGGTTACAACCGAGGCCGATCTGGGCGCCTACGGCGTGCTCGACTGCGGCGCCTTCGTCACCGCCTTCACGCTGGCGGCCGAGGCGCTCGGCATCGCCACCATCCCGCAAGCCGCCGTGGCCGGCCTATCGCCGTTCCTGCGCCGCTGGTTCGATCTGCCCGAGAACCGCCAGGTCGTCTGCGGGATCTCGTTCGGCTACCGCGACGACACCCACCCCGCCAACGCCTTCCGCACCACCCGCGCCGGCCTCGACGAGGTGCTGACCTGGAAGGGGTAGCGGCGGGCGGAGTGCCTTCGCGTATAGTGGTTGGGGTTGCCTGGAACGAAGGTTCAATGCGGCAGGGCAGGCGCGGAATCAAGGCCGCAGGCCGCCGCGCCATCGCCAACCCGCCCCGGAGGGGTGGCGATTGGTCGATATCAGCGCACCGCGTGAGGTCCTACGGACTCGACATCCATAAAGCGCCGCCGTTCAGACGTCGGCTCGCCACCCCGCGGGTCGGCGATGGCACCGCTCCTCTCTATGCCGCGAGAGTCCTTTCGCGACCAATTCCAGACAGCTACGCTGGCGTCGATGTTCCCGGACCGACCGGACCGCCGCGCTCGCCGCCCTCAAGCCAAAAGACGCGCCAAACCGCGCCCAGGCTTGCCTTTTCCCGGAGCGGCACCTGTCTCTCGCATCGTCGCTGGGCCGCATTCAAGTCAGTGGCGGCGCCGCCAATCGACATCTCCGCCGGGCTGTCGCCCGGTTGGCGGTCTGGGGCAGAGCCCCGTCGATCTGGACCTGTCCCATGTCGGGGACCGGATCGTCTGAGTGCGCAGGGGGCTGATCCCGCGCCGAAGCTTCGAACCAGGCCTTTACCCCATCCCGGGTTACCGGCCAGTTACCCCTGCGCACGGTGCCAGGGTTCGACCGGCCGCCTGAAATGTAACGCACAGAGCCCCAGCGGCCGTAGCCACAATGGACCCACCGCGTCAGCCCTTATTGATCTTCACAGTCTTCGACGCCTCTGCCGCCGGCGCGGACTTTGGCACCGTGACCGTCAGCACACCGTCCTTGAGATCCGCTGACACACCAGTCTCGTCGGCATCCGGCGGCACCCGAAAGCTGCGCGAGAACGATCCGTATTGCCGCTCGCTGAAGTACCAGGTTTCACCCTTCTCCTCGCGCTCGGTCTTCTTCTCGCCCTTCACCGAGACCACACCGTTTTCAACGCTGAGCGTGATGTCCTTCTCGTCGACCCCCGGCAACTCGACCGAGATCACGTAGGCCTTGTCGTTCGTCGACGCCTCCGAGGCCGGCGCCATCCATTCGGACAGACGCGAACTCATCGTACGGAACGGCTCGTAGAGCGACGGCCAAAGGCCTGAAGTGTGGGATTTCTCTACCATGTCAGTCCTCCACTGCATGCATTTCGATCGGCGAAGACCCTGCCGCAATCCGCTCGCCCGCGCGTTGATTTGCGTCAAATGATCCGCATCGCATTGCCCTGCCCCGCGCTGCGGTCTAGACCGACGACCGGGGCGACGCGGGAGATCGAGGATGATCCTAAGCTGTGGCGAGGCGCTGATTGACATGCTGCCGCGCACGACCGCCGAAGGCGAGGACGCCTTTGCACCCTATCCCGGCGGGGCCGTCTTCAATACCGCGATCGCTCTCGGCCGGATGAGCGCCCCCGCGGGCTTCTTCAGCGGGCTTAGCTCCGATTTGTTTGGAGATCTGCTGCAATTGGCCCTTGCCGAGGCCGGGGTCGACGCAAGCCATGCGGTGGTCTCGGACCGGCCCACCACGCTGGCCTTTGTCAAGCTCGTGGGCGGTCAGGCCTCCTACGCCTTCTACGACGAAAACACCGCCGGGCGCATGTTGAACCCGGACGACCTGCCTCGGCTACCTGACGACGTCGCGGCCCTGTTCTTCGGCGGCATCAGCCTGGTGGCCGAGCCTTGCGGTAGCGCCTACGAGGCGCTGATGACCCGCGAGGCCAAGGCGCGGGTCACCATGATCGACCCCAACATTCGTCCCGGATTCGTCACCGACGAAGCCGCCTATCGCGCCCGCATCCACCGAATGATGGCGCTGGCCGACATCGTCAAGCTCAGCGACGAGGACCTGCATTGGCTTCTGGGCGGCGGCGAAATCGGCGCATTGGCCCGCGGCCTTCTGACCAAGGGTCCGTCGGTCGTTTGTGTCACCGAAGGCGCTAAGGGCGCGCGCGGCTTTACCCAAGGCGGCGAGGTGCGGGTGCCCGCCGCGCGGGTCGAGGTCGCCGATACGGTCGGCGCCGGCGACACGTTCAACGCGGGGCTCCTGGCTTCGCTGCACCGGGCCGGTGCCCTGACGCGTGTGGGCCTCGAGGCGCTCGACGACCGCATCCTGACCGACGCGCTGCACCTTGGCGTGCGCGCGGCGGCGATCACCGTCAGCCGCGCCGGCGCCAACCCGCCCTGGGCGCACGAGCTGTGAGGGCGCTTCTGCAACGGGTCTCCGCTGCCCGGGTCGAGGTCGACGACCAAACCGTTGGCGAGATCGGCGGCGGCCTGCTGATACTGGTCTGCGCTATGGCGGGCGATACCGAGGCCGACGCCGGTCGGATCTCAGACAAGGTGATGAAGCTGCGCATCTTCCGCGACGAGGCGGGCAAGATGAACCGCAGCCTGCGGGATGTCGGCGGCGCAGCGTTGGTGGTCAGCCAGTTCACCCTTGCGGCCGACACGTCCCGCGGAAATCGTCCCGGCTTCTCCACCGCCGCGGCCCCGGCGGAGGGCCAGCGGCTCTACGAACACGTCGCAGCGCGCCTTCGGACCGCCGGCATCGAAGTCGCGACCGGCGTATTCGGCGCCGAAATGGCCGTCAGCCTGACCAACGACGGCCCGGTCACGATCTGGCTCGAAAGCTGACCGCACCCAGGCGGGTGCCAAGCTTGCCTCACGCCCGGCGCAATGCTACCCCCGACCCGGGCCCTCATAGCTCAGCTGGTAGAGCGCTTGATTTGTAATCAAGATGTCGGGAGTTCGAGTCTCTCTGGGGGCACCAACTGATCAAATAGATCCCAAAAAAAACGATCAGCTGCGACTCGCGTGGTCTCTTTCTCCGCAACTATCCTCTTTCCTCCAACTGGCAACCGGGAATTCAGTTTCCGCTCCATTGGTACACACTTGAACTGACGAACGCAGATGTGAGTTTCCGCTACGAAGTTGGCCCTCCGTTTTTCTGTTGGAAAGGGAGGACGGGAGATTGGCGAACAAGGGGCGCGAGCCCGAGGAAGCGGTTCAAAAGGTGCGGTAGGTTGGCGTGCTTGTGGGCCCAGGCATAACGCGGCGACCAGGGCAACTGGACCGACCCCGCGCGGCGCATCGCCGCCGCGCGGGATAGTCTGGGCTATTCGATCACCCCGGCTTCGCGGTAGTAGCGCGCGGCACCAGGGTGGAGCTCCATCAGACCGCGCTTGGAGGCGGCGAAGTCGATGCTGAGCGCCTTGGCCCAGGGCGCTTGGGATGTCACCTGCGCGAGGTTGTCCCAGAACGCCTTGGTGATCCGATAGACGGCGTCCTCGTCGAGATCGGCGCGCACGGCGATGCCGACGGCGGTGTCGAACGACATCACGGGGGCGTCGTTGGCCTGCCCGTCATACATGCCGGCGGGCACCTCGGCGCGGTAGCGCCACTTGCCCAGATAGGCATTCACGGCCTCGCCCTCGTGGCTTTCCGGCCCGATGAAGCGCAAGCTCTCGGTCTCGGTGAATTGGATGAACTGGCCGCAGGGGTCGAGGCAGCCGTTCACGTAGACGTCGATCTTGCCGTCGAGGAAAGCCTGAAACCCGGTCTGCCAATTGGCCTTGATCGCCTCATAGTCCTCGCCGGCCACGAGGCCCGTGGTGGCCTCGACCCAGCCGCGCGCCGCATTGTAGGCGCCGCCGCCCTGGGGGCCGAGGAAGACCGAGGCGCCCTCGATATCGTCGAGCAGCTCGATGTCGCTGTCGGCGCGCACCGCGAAGTGGTACTGGCCGTAGGGAAACCACATCAGAAGCTGCAGGTTCTTGGCCAGTTCCGGCGCCTCGGTCTCTTTGGCGTACATCGCCTTGCCGGCGGCCATCAGGTTGTAGACCACCGGGCTGGTCATCGACATATCCAGGTTGCCGCGGGCGACCTCCATCATGTGCAGCGTCGCCGCGCCGCCGCCCGAGACCTCGATCTCGAGCCCCTCGACATTGTCGTTCACGACATTGGCGAAGGTGGCCATGGTGACCGCCTGGCCGAGGCTCGGGGCGATGGTCGCCATCTTCAGCGTGGTGTCCTGCGCCAGCGCCGCCGGCGCCAGCATCAGCGCGGCAAGCGCCGCCGTGGTGATGATCCGCATGTTTTTTCCTCCCTGATTTTAGGCGCGTGATGTA
>JASJCA010000157.1 GCA_030066215.1 Rhodobacter sp.
GATCCGAATGTCGCCAAGCTCCAGCAGTATACCATTGATCTTTATAAGGAAATTGAGGATCTGAGTGGCCAGGCGACAGGCGTGCATCTCACTGGCGGGGTAATGCTGGCGGCGACCGAAGAGCGGCTGGATTGGCTGAAGGGCATCGTCGCCAAGGGGCGGTATTTGGGCATCGAGGCGGAACTGATTTCGCCGGAAGAAGCCAAGGAACTCATGCCTTTGCTGGATCCGACGCAGTTCGTGGGCGCTGTGAAGACGGTCGTCGACGGCCATCTCGACCCCTCCGGCGTTACCCATGCCTACGCCAAATCCGCACGCAAGTTGGGCGCTAGCGTCGAAACGCATTGCAAGGTCGAGGCCATCGCGCGCCATCCGGAGGGCTGGCGGCTTACGACCACGAAGGGCGAGGTGATCTGCGAACATGTCGTCAATGCCGGCGGTCTTTGGGCGCGCGAGGTGGGGCGCATGGTGGGCCTGGAGCTGCCGGTCCTGGCGATGGAGCACATGTATCTGATCACCGAGGACATGCCCGAGGTCGCCGAGTGGAACGCAAAGGCAGGGCAGGAGATCATCCACGCGGTGGACTTCGACGGCGAGCTCTACCTGCGCCAGGAACGCGGCGGCATGCTGATGGGCACCTACGAAAAGGCCTGCGTGCCCTGGTCCGAACGCGAAACGCCCTGGGAGTTCGGGCACGAGCTGCTCCAGCCCGATATCGACCGCATCGCGCCGTCGCTGGAGGTCGGGTTCGAGCATTTCCCGGCCTTCCAAAACGCCGGCATCAAGCAGATCATCAATGGGCCCTTCACCTTCGCTCCGGACGGCAACCCGTTGATTGGGCCGGTGAAAGGCCTGCCAGGATACTGGTGCGCCTGTGGCGTTATGGCGGGGTTCAGCCAGGGTGGCGGCGTCGGGTTGGCTCTGGCGAACTGGATGACCGAGGGCGATCCGGGCTTCGACGTTTGGGCGATGGATGTGGCGCGGTTCGGCGATTTCGCGACGCCCGCCTACACCAACGCCAAGGTGCGCGAAAACTACGCGCGCCGTTTCTCGATCCGGTTCCCGAACGAGGAATTGCCTGCCGCGCGGCCTCTGAAGACCTCGCCGATCTATGACCGGCTTGAGGCGTTGGGTGCGCAGTTCGGCGCGGCGCATGGGCTGGAAGTCCCGCTGTGGTTCGCGCCCGAAGGGATGACCGACCGGTTCTCCTGGCGCCGGTCGACGGATTTCGACACGGTCGGCGAAGAGGTGAAGGCCGTACGTGACAGCGTTGGCATCATAGAGATTTCCGGCTTCGCTAAATATTCGGTGACCGGGCCGGGGGCCGAGGCCTGGCTCGACCGGGTGCTGGCCTGCCGGATCCCGGCAGAGGGCCGCATGGTGCTTGCGCCGATGCTGAAAGACGACGGGCGGCTGATCGGGGATTTCACTCTGGCGCGGCTCGGCCCGGAGGAATTCTTCCTTGCCGGATCCGGCATCGCCGAAGACTACCACATGCGTTGGTTCGACCAGCATCTGCCGGACGACGGCGGCGTCAGGATCGAGGCGCATGGCCCTGGACTCACGGGGCTTTCCGTTGCCGGGCCGAATGCGCGGGCGGTGCTGGAAACGCTCGCCGATACGGATGTCTCGGCCGAGGCGTTCCGGTTTATGGACATCCGCCGCATGACGCTCGGCATGGTTCCCGCACTGGTCGGCCGGGTCAGTTTCACCGGCGATCTGGGCTACGAGATCTGGGTCAAGCCGGAATACCAGCGCACGCTCTTCGACGCGCTGATGGCAGCCGGTGCGCCGTACAATATCCGCCCGTTCGGCCTGCGTGCGTTGAATGCCCTGCGGCTAGAGAAGAACTTCGGCGGCTGGGCGCGGGAATACCGTCCGATCTACACCGCGGACGAGGCGGGACTCGGCCGGTTCGTGGCACTCGGCAAAGCGGCGGACTTCATCGGCAAGGCGGCGGCCAAGGCGCACCGGGAAGACGGCGGCGAACTGCGGCTCTGCACCTTCCTGGTCGAGGCTACGGACGCCGACGTGATCGGCGACGAGCCGATCTGGATGAACGGCGATGTGGTGGGCTGGGTGACCTCGGGCGGCTACGCGCACAACGCGCAGAAGTCCGTGGCGATGGGCTATGTGCCGAAGAATCTGGCCGAGACCGATGAAGGCTGGCGCATCGAGCTGCTCGGAGACCTGCTGCCCGCCACCCTACAACGCCAGCCGCTTTTCGACGCCAACGGATCAAGACTGCGAGCCTGAGGGCTTCTTCTCGTCCGAAATACGCCGGGGGTTTGGGGATCGTCCTTGGTTGCGCCATTGGTCCGAGTGACCAATGGACGACACCCCAAAGCACCGCGGCGCGCGAAGCGCGGCGCAACCCAACCAGCGCGCCGCAGGCGCTCAATTGGATCAATGCGCCGCCGCAAAGCCCTCGATCAATTGCCGCAAACCAATGGCGGCCCCGGCCAAGATTGCCAGGAACGTCACCGGCGCAGAATAGGCCAGCAGCGAAAAGGCTGAGATGCCCTGGCCGACGGTGCAGCCCACGGCCAGCACCGCACCGACGCCCATGATCGCCGCGCCGAGGATCTGACGGCGTAATTCGCGTGGGTCCTCGCAGGCCTCCCAACGGAAATGGCCCTTGATCAGCGAGCCGATGAAGGCGCCGCACCAGACTCCAGCCACCGAGCCGACGCCGAAGCTGAGCGCGCTGCCCGAAGACGTCATCGCATAAAGCATCGCCTCGCCGATTGGTGCCGAGAAGGTGTGCGACGACACCGGCACGGCGTCGAAGCTCGCCTCGGCGACCCAGGCGGTGCCGGCCCAGCCGATCACGACCGCCAGCCCCACGGCCAGCGACCAGATCACCGCGCCTGGCTTGGCCAATAGCGGCCTAGACGCAAGTGCCGCGATCAACATGAACGCTCCGATGGCGAGGCCGACCACGACCGGCGACAGGCCCGAGGCGCCGCCCAAGAGATGCGCGATGCCCTGCGGCGCCGCGGCTTCGGCGGGCGGAAACAGCCAGACACGTAAGGGGGCGAGGGGGCCCGACAGCGTGACGTAGGCCGCAAGCCCCATCACCACGACGATGACGAAGGCCCGCAGATCGCCGCCGCCGAGCCGCGCCAGCGCGCCGAAGCCGCAATTGCCCGCCAGCGCCATGCCGTAGCCGAACATCAGCCCGCCGGCGATGCTCGCCACCGGATGCCAGCCTTGGCTGAGGTAGAGCGTCTTGTCGACCGGCAGCCAGCCGGTGCCGATCAAGGCGAAGCTGCCGATCATGGCGCTCGCGATGGCGATGCCCCACATCCGCATCCTGAGATCGCTGCCCTGGTACAGCAAGTCTTCGATCGCACCGAGGGTGCAGAACCGCCCCAGCCGCGCGGCCAAGCCCAAAAGCATGCCGCCGGCGAGCCCGATCAGCGCCACGAGCGTGCCGTCACCGAAGTCCATCGTCAGGGTCCCTCCCTTGGCTAAGGCGGGTCCGGACGCCGTTTGTCAGCTTATGAAGGGACCGCGCTAATCCGCGTCTGCACAGAACAGATCGTAGATCGTCTCCAACATCTTTTTGGGACGGTCGTCTGTCAAGGAATAGTAGATCGTCTTGCCTTCGCGCCTGGGGGTTACCAGACCCTCGAGCCTGAGCCGCGCAAGCTGTTGCGACACCGCCGCTTGCCGGGCCGACAGCAGCTCTTCCAGTTCGGTCACGGATTTTTCGCCGGTGACCAGGTGGCAGAGGATCATCAGCCGACCTTCGTGGCTGATCGCCTTGAGGAAGTTCGACGCATCGCAGGCGCTTTGCGCGATCTTGTCCATCTCCTCGTCGGACATGTCTTCGGTGATTACCGGCAGGGCCATGGCCGCACCTCCGTCTTGGTCTTGCCCGGCCAGGCCGGGATGGATGTCGATGGCCGCGCCGGCGCGGCCCGCGTCAAGGCTTTGGGTCATGACGCCGCTTCAAAGCCCACATGGCGTGTCAGAAACATCTCCAGCAGACCCCAAAAGAAGTCTTCACCAGGATAGCCCTCGATCCGCGCGAGTTCGGTGTTGTCCTCGACCAGAAGGAAGGTCGGCGTGTAGACCACCGGCCGTGCCAGCGTGTAGGCCTTTAGCTCTGCCGATTTCTGCATCACGCGCACCAGCGGCGCGGTCTGACCCTCGGGCGTCTTGGGATAGATCTCGGCGATTTCAGCGTCCCATTGCGCGCAGTAGATACAGCCGATCTCTTCCACCATCACCAATTCCGCCGCCCGCGCGGGCAGGGCCGCGAACATCGCGGTGAGACAGATCAATGCAAGGCGCGTCAACATCGAGGAACCATTTGACCTTCGGTTCAAATACAACCTAATCTGAATATGTGAATTGATCAAGGAAAACGGCCAGATGCTGCTGGACATCTCCTTTGCAGGGGCCGCTCTGGCGGGGCTGTTGTCGTTTTTCACGCCCTGCATCCTGCCGATGGTGCCGTTCTACCTGTGCTACATGGCGGGGATTTCGATGGCCGAATTGCGCGAGGACGGCGCGATCGCGGCGCATGCGCAATCGCGGCTGGTCGTGTCGGCGGTGTTCTTCGCGCTTGGCGTGACGTCGATCTTCGTGCTGTTGGGCATGGGCGCGACGGCCTTGGGGCAGGCCTTTGCACAGTGGAAAGGGCCGCTCAGCTATGTGGCCGCGGCGGTGCTGTTCGTGTTCGGGTTGCATTTCCTCGGGATTCTAAGGATCCCGCTTCTCTACCGCGAAGCGCGGATCGAAAGCACGGCCGAGCCGAAGACGATCCTGGGCGCCTACGTCATGGGGCTCGCCTTCGGCTTCGGCTGGACGCCCTGCGTCGGGCCCGCGCTGGCCTCGATCCTGATGATCGCGTCCGGCATGGGCGATCTGGCGAAGGGCGGGGCGCTGCTGTTGGTCTATGGGCTGGCGATGACGGCGCCGTTCGTGGTGGCGGCGCTGTTCGCCAAGCCGTTCCTGGCCTGGATGCAGCGCAACCGGCACCACTTGGGCCATGTGGAAAAGGCGATGGGCGGCATGCTGATTGTCTTTGCGCTTTTGATTGCAACCGATACGGTGAATCTGATCGCCGATGCGATGATCCGCTGGTTCCCCGGCTTTGCCGCCATCGGATGATGCGAGGAGGAGTGACATGAAGATCCTGCACTGGGCCGCCGCCGTGCTGCTGGCGTTGTTGATGCCGGGATTTGCCGCCGAGATGGGCGATGACGGGCTGCACAAGACCGGCTGGATGCGCGACACCTTCAAGGACCTCACCGAGGACCTCGGCGAGGCCAATGCCGAGGGCAAGCGGCTGTTGATCATGGTCGAACAGCGCGGCTGCATTTATTGCACCAAGATGCATGAAGAGGTGTTCCCGCGCGAGGACGTCGCCCGGTTCATCGAAAACAACTATTTCGTGGTGCAGATGAACCTGCACGGGTCGACCGAGGTCACCGATTTCGACGGCGAGACGCTGGAAGAGCGCGAGATGGCGCGGAAATGGGGGCTCTTGTTCACACCGACGCTGGTCTTCCTGCCGCAAGAGGTCGAAGACGGCCAGACCGCGATGGATGCGGCGGTGTCGGTGATGCCGGGCGCTTTTGGGGCGGGCACCACGCTCGACATGCTCACCTGGGTGGCCGAGGAACGCTATCTCGACCAGTCCGAGGAAGACTTCCAGCGCTACCACGCGCGGCGAATCCAGGAACGCGACAACGGCTCGTTCGACTAGGGCGGGGGCGCCGCGGCAGGCGCCGGACCTCGCCTTAATGGGGAAATTCGCTTTGCGTTGGAGCCTTTAGCCCCTGCGTCAAATGGTATAATTCATTTTCTTGAATTTATGATTGCGTATACCATGGTCCACAGGCTACGTTCTGCACAGATTCAGGGTCTAGGGAGGAACCATGAAGCGAATTCTGACGACAGTTGCGGCCCTGGCCATATCAGGCCAGTTCGCCACCGCCGCCGAGATCGCCCCCAGTGACGTGGTCTACGAGGACGGCGCGATTGCGGCGTCTTTGACCGGCGGCACCCCCGGCGACGTCGAGAACGGCCGCAAGCTGATGAACAAGGGCGCGGGCAACTGCATCGCCTGTCACGAGGTCACCGATCTCAAGGATCTGCCCTTCCATGGCGAGATCGGCCCGATGCTCGACGGTGTCGCGGACCGCTGGTCCGAGGCCGAGCTGCGCGGGATCATCGCGAACGCCAAGATCATGTTCGAAGATACGATGATGCCATCCTTCTACAAGACCGAGGGCTTCATCCGGTTGGGCGACGCCTACACCGGCAAGGCGCATGAGGGCGAGGTCGCACCACTGCTCACCGCGCAAGAGGTCGAGGACGTCGTCGCCTACCTGATGACGCTGAAAGACGAATAACCCGCCCGTCGGCGGCCCCTATTCAAGGAGAGAACCATGCAACTGACACGACGCGAAACGCTGGCATTCGGCCTTGGCGCCGCGGCGCTGACGCTTCTGCCGATCCGCGCCACGGCGATGACCGAAGACAAGATCGCGGCCTTCACCGGCGGCGCCGAGGTGGGCGAGGGCGGCATCACGCTGACCGCGCCCGAGATCGCCGAAAACGGCAACACCGTTCCGATCGAGGTTTCGGCTCCCGGCGCCGTTTCGATCCTGGTGCTCGCCGCGGGCAACCCGAACCCGGACGTGGCCACCTTCCATTTCGGCCCGCTCGCGGGCAGCCATGCCGCCTCGACCCGGATCCGGCTCGCCGGCACCCAGGACGTGGTCGCGGTCGCGAAGATGGCGGACGGTTCGTTCGTGCAGACCTCGTCGACCGTCAAGGTCACCATCGGCGGCTGCGGCGGCTAAATCGGAGACGCGTCCCCGCCACCGGCGGCGGACAGCATGAGGAGAAAAGTAGAATGGCATCTGGTGTCAAACCCCGCGTGAAAGTCCCGAAGTCGGCCGATGCCGGCGAGGTGATCACGATCAAAACCCTGATCAGCCACAAAATGGAATCGGGTCAACGCAAGGACGGCGACGGCAACATCATTCCGCGCTCGATCATCAACCGCTTCACCTGCGAGTTCAACGGCGAGATGGTGATCGACGTCAACATCGAACCGGCGATCTCCACCAACCCGTTCTTCGAGTTCGAGGCCAAGGTCCCGGAATCGGGTGAGTTCGTCTTCACCTGGTACGACGACGACGGCGACGTCTACACAACGACGAAGAAGATCACCGTCGGCTAACGGACGGGTCCACAGGGAGGAACCACATGAACGCAGCTACGAAGATGGCCTCGGGCCTTGCGCTGGCGGCCATCCTGGCCACGCCAGCGCTCGCAGGCCCCGATGACGACAACCTGATCGTCAACGGCGAGATCGAGATGATCACCGAGACCGCGGCCCCGGCGCATATGGAATACGTCGACACGATCTATTCGGGTTGGCGGTTCCGCTCGGACGAAACCCAAGTCGTGCAGACCGACGATTTCGACAATCCGGGCATGATCTGGGTCGAGGCAGCCGGCGAGGTCTGGGAAACAGCCGACGGGTCCGAGGGCAAGAGCTGTGCGTCGTGTCACGGTGCCGTGGATGAAGCCATGAAAGGCGTGCGGGCGGTCTATCCGAAGTGGAACGACGAGCGCGGCGAGGTGACCACCATCGAGATGGAGGTCAACAACTGCCGTGAGAACCGCATGGGTGCCGACAAGTGGAAATACGCCGGTGGCGACATGACCAACATGGTCGCGCTGATCTCGTCGGTGTCCCGCGGCATGCCAGTCAACGTGGCGATCGACGGCCCTGCCCAGGCGACCTGGGAAGCGGGTAAAGAACTCTACTACACCCGCACGGGCCAGTTGGAGTTGTCCTGCGCGAACTGCCACGAGGACAGCTACGGCATGATGATCCGCGCCGATCACCTGTCCCAGGGCCAGATCAACGGCTTCCCGACCTACCGGCTGAAGAACACCAAGCTGAACTCGGTCCATGCGCGGTTCAAGGGCTGCGTGCGCGACACCCGCGCCCACACCTTCGCGCCGGGCTCGGCGGAGTTCGTGGCGCTGGAGCTTTACGTCGCCTCGCGCGGCAATGGGCTCAGCGTCGAGGGCCCCTCGGTCCGCAACTGAACGATCGAAACCCGCGCCGGGTGACTGGCGCGGGTTTTCTGTAGCCTGAAACATTCAAGACTGCGCATGTGATAGCTTCCGAAGAGCCAAGAGACCTCGAAAATCTTGGACCCGCGCGCAAGGACATGCCGAAGGAGCCCGACGATGATCTCCCGCCGCGATTTTCTGCAAACCAGCATGGCGGCCAGCGCCATCTTGGGCGCGTCCTCCTTCGGCAACTGGTCGCGGCTGGCGGCACAACAGGCGCTGACACAGGACCAGCTTCTGCAATTCGACACCTTCGGCAATGTCAGCCTGATCCACGTCACCGACATCCACGCGCAGCTCAAACCGATCTATTTCCGCGAGCCCGAGATCAATATCGGCGTTGGCGGCAACCAGGGCGCCGTGCCGCACATCACCGGCGCCGCCTTCCGCAAGCTTTACGGCATCGACGACGGCTCGCCCTCGGCTTACGCCCTGACCTATAACGACTTTTCCGCCCTGGCGAAGACCTATGGCCGCGTCGGCGGGCTCGACCGCGTCGCCTCGGTGATCAACTCCATCCGCGCCGACCGGCCCGATGCGCTGCTGCTCGACGGCGGCGATACCTGGCACGGCTCCTACACCTGCTATCACACGCAAGGTCAGGACATGGTCAACGTGATGAACGCGCTGAAGCCCGATGCGATGACCTTCCATTGGGAGTTCACCCTGGGTTCCGAGCGTGTGCTGGAAATCCTCGAGGACCTGCCATATGCCGCCCTCGGCCAGAACATCTTCGATGCCGAATGGGACGAGCCGGCCGAGGATTTCGCTCCCTACCAATTCTTCGAACGCGGCGGCGCCAAGATCGCCGTGATCGGCCAGGCCTTCCCCTACATGCC
>JASJCA010000155.1 GCA_030066215.1 Rhodobacter sp.
GCTCTCTTCAGTTAGTAATAGTCCGCCACTCTCAAGCAATAAATTATCACCTGTTTCTAACAGTATATTAAACACGGATAAAGGAATGCCAGATTTTGGTGAATAGATTCTAAATGGTTTTCTCTCATAGTCCTCATTTTCCCCGCTAACGGCTTGGTATGTTAAATTGTATGTTGCAGCGTTTCCGATAAAATCAGTGCTAGGACCGCTAATTTTACGCAGCTCAGGGATATTTATGAAGTAAGGTCCTTCTCCTGCTGTTGTAAAAAAGCTCCCTTGGAATCCAATATTGTAAAATTCAGCTCTTTGACTCTCCCCACCAATGCATGCAATATCATTTTTTATTACTGGTAATTTGATGCTGATAGTTTTGCCAACGTCCGATGGGTTGAAAATTAAATTGTTTCCTATACTATCGAAATAGAATTTATTAGGAGCTAGGCCTTCTAAGTCATCTACTTTGATCATAATTTGATGGTCTGTTCGGTTGTAAACTCCTTGGAATAGTTCAGTATCAATGGTAATCCTATCGTCTGATACTGTGGTTGAAGTAAGCGGACATAGTTCTAAATATTCATCGAGACGTACATCTTCTGATTTTGCTGACAATTCTCCTAGTGCCATTTGCATGGTCATGAAGTCTACATCCTCAATTGATAAGTCAACTAAGAATTTTTCTGTGGCTATTTTTGTTGTATATTTTTGCTCTACCCCGACTAGGTTTTTATACCCAGCGTCGGCAACCTCTTGCTCACTTCTTAAGGTAAACAAAGCGTAACAGGGGGGGAAATAGAAGTCTCTAAATGCTCCTACTACCCCTGGTTTTACAGTCATGGTTATAACACCTGCGCCAAAAAGCATTATAGTGTCTCCGTAGCGTCATATTTTTGCAGATAAAAATAGTTAATTGTGTACGCTTGCCCTACATCAGCCGAGTTAAATTTAATTATTCCGTTTTCAGGATCGGTGATAAAGACTTGTCCAGCCGCTGGAGTCCCCCCAACTTCAACAGTTAAAGGTAAATCCAAACCATTAACAGTGACACTGAATTCTGATCCTATTGAGTCGGGAGGTAACGATAACCATAGCGAGTCTGGAGCAGTTCCCCCAGGAGCTTCGGGCAATGTTATCTCAAAAGGTGTCGCTGGAATAGTTCCAGAATCAAAACTGGTTGTTAACCTGCGATAATATATTTCAGCAAATCCACTAATATTTGGCGATGTGGGTTCAGCCAAAATAGTTCCCGCTTCAGTTATTTTGACAAAATTGTACCATTGATCGACAATTAAATCTTGCGAATTCCCAGGTTGTAAATCTTGCCAATTTATTCTTAATCCATCAATAAGATCTTCTACCCCAAGGTGGATAGGTTTACCTGGTCCTGTTGCTGTTCCAGGTACCCAATTAACCCCGTCCCAATCATAAGCTTGCATGAAACCTAGATCGAAATCTTCTCCTACTCTAGGGTCTTTCATGACTGACCAAAGACTTATACCACCGTCTAATCTATATATTTGGTGTCTTAGTCTTCCTAATGGTTCTGGTTCGACCCCATCATTCAAAGGTCCACCATAATCAAATTGCCGAAAACCAGGAGGAGTAAATAAGAAGATTCTATTATCAGTCCCTATTACTATGTTCGTATTTACACCTACATTTGTGCGCTCGATCGATGTTACGTTAGCATCATGCAAAACATTGGTAGACCCTATATCTATTAGAGTTGAAGACCCTCCTTCATCCACTTGTAATTTATATTTCATTGGAACTCGTTGTGCCGCCGCAGGATTATTATTTGTAAAATAATTAGTATTAGCTCCATTCCACATGTTAAAACAAGTATAAAATAAAAGATCATAAGTGGTAGCCCCAGGACTTGGTTTACCTGTTACTAGCACAGGGGTTCCTCTTAAAGTGTCTGTGTGAAAGGGGGCAGTATTATGAAAGCCAAAACTCCATGTTTTTGTATGACCAATACCGTCATAGGAGCGAATATTTGTACCTAGCAGATATCTCCAACCTTGGGTTGGGTCACTCTGAAAACCCCACCAGTAAGGGATAGCTCCGTAGCCACCTAAATGCCATTGCCAACAAACATCATAACGAACTCGTTGGTAGTTGATGTCAGAAATAGTTCTACCTGAACTTAGGCTAGTGTCGTTTACCATTGTGGCACCCTCAAGGACAGAAGGATATATCCAAACACCGTTTGTAACTGATACTGTTCTGTTATTAGGGAAAATATCAAGCTCATTTAAAACGTAGTTGGAAGAGGATACGCGAGTATAATCTACACCTTGAGTAGTTCCAGTAGACCCTGTGTCCCACCAGTGAATTTGACAAATACCAACTTCAGGAGAGGATGCAGTTTGAGCATATAATTGTCTTCTTGGGGTGGGTCCTTCCCAGATCATTAGGTCAAAAGTTAATGAATCTGGGTCTATAAATAGTCTCCAAATATTGTCCCAATTTACGGTTAATCCTGAAGTATTTAAAGCCGCTGTCCATGTAGGCCCTGTTGATAATCTACCTGATCCTAAACCATCGCGGAAAACGGCATAAGCTGCTCCAGAATTCCCAACCGCCACTGATACACAAGCATCAGCATTTAGTTGATTTATTACAGGAGAGCCTCCGTCAGCCCCAGTTATCTCATACAAGCCTGCCTCTGTAGCTACATAAATAATATTGCCTGTAGGATAAACTGCCACATCATTAATAAAAGCCCCTGTCCAAGGTGCGGTTGAATTTGGCCAACTATTTATGTATGAGTGATTATCTGATTCTAATCTCCATAATGCCACTCCTCGTTCAGTGTCCCAAGACACGTAGTCGAACTGTCCTTGAACTGATGTATCCCACGGCCACACCCATCTAGCATTCCAGATAACTTCCTCGTCGGAAGGAAAATATTGATAAGGACTCCAAGCCCCTAAGAACCACAGACAGTCTCCTCCTCCAGGTCCAGTTGTAATAGAGCTGTCTTCGTAATTGCTGAAGTTATCTTTGTACAATTTGTACTCACCAACAGATATTCCCCCTGCTGTTACAACTCTTAGATAATATGCAGTGCGAAAATCATTCACCACTGTATTTTCAGTTATAACTGGTTGCCACGAGGAATTAGCTACTGAGTTAATGTTATACATCCAGTCAGTAGAAATAGCATTGTGCGACCACAACGTACTTATATTAGAGGTTTTATTCCAAGGGACAAAATTCCCCCAATCTTTAGTATAAGTCGGCGCTCCTTGATTTTTATTAGGGTCTTTCAACGTTCCATAATAATCTGCTTGACTATAAAATCCATTGTCGGGATTGTAAGCATGAAAGTCTGAATTTCCAACTAGCATTCCTGTTGTAGCATGTCCTAAAATATCAGCGTTTAAATAATCGTCCCCCGTAGTTCTACCAAATTGTATTCCTCTGCGTCCATAGGTGATATCGTTGTATCGAATATTATTAGTAGTGGGGGAAAAAGGGGGTGGATCACTGCTTAATGAAATCCCTTCATAACCAAACCCGTAACGTCTTTCCTCTGTAGGACTACTAGAACCAGTGCAATCAGGAAAGTAAGAATAAGTACTAGAACTAGGATGCCATCCGATTGAGCAATGTCTTACATCCCCATTATGGTCTAAATTGACTAGCCACCCTGCATCAAATAATACACCTTCTTCTTTTATTTGGGCATTAATTGTACCATTAGATAATGGATCTTCCCAATCGACCAATATTTTGTAGCTTATATCTAGTACCTCGTTATCTTGTTGTGTAAGAGGTACACCTAAAACTAACTGAGTGTAATTTGTATCTACTGTCGATGCTGTCGGATCATCTACTAAAAAGGAATTAGAATTAACAATGCCTATGGTGTTAATTGTTCTGGTTGCGGCAGGAGGTAAAAATCTAGACGAATAAATTATCTGAGCGGGATTTATTGCATCCCTAGCAACTCTTAAATAAGGTGTTGGAACTAGAGCAGGATTCCCTATGGCGTTGATTTGACCTAATGTTACCGTGTTAAAGTTTTCTGGGGATGCTTGAAGGCTAGTGGCGATGCGACGATCTGTTTCCCTAAATACTCCAATGCTAAAGTTATTTTCCCCATCCATCCAATCTTCGATAGTTTTCGCATTGATAATATTTTCCCCAATGTGACCCTCATCGCACAATGTTAGGTGTTTTTCATCTATTGGGTCTTCAGGGTTACGACCTATAAGTGCTTCGGGCGCAATAATATATTTTTTGTAGTCGGCTAATCCTTTTATGTGCATATTAAAAAGTAAAGAAAGGTGACGGTACAGTGGGAGTTAAATCAGAAGTTTGACCTGAGTTGTTCCCGATATCTAATAATAAACTTGATTCGCTAGTATCATCCGAAGATGTGAATGTGAAAAATGGGTCAGCAGCTTCTGGAGTTAAATCAGAAGTTTGACCTGAGTTGTTTCCAATATCTAACAAAATAGAACTTTCACTTGTATCATCTGTAGATGTAAATGTAAAGAAAGTATCGATAGGGTTTGGTGTCAGATCAGAAGTTTGTTTGGAATTGCTTCCTATATCTAATCCAATGAACGATTTACAAAATACTGTTTCATTTGCTGTTCTTAAATTGACATAATCTCCTCTTCTCATTCCCCCATTGTAAACCGCTAACACTCTGTATCCAGCATTTATATTAGTCAAAATTAATTGAGGAACTGTTATAAAAGCTAATTGTGTCCAACCGAGTACAGCACTTTCATAGATTTCTACGTTATATCCGAGCAAGAATAACTCTTGTATTGGAGGAGACCATGATAAATTAAAATCACTAACGAGATCATCAGGTAATCCAGCTTCGTTAATTAATTGATTGTCTACTTCTAATATAATATTTTGCACCTCATGGGTTATGCCACCACCATCAGCGTTCGATGACCCCATATCAACATTTAAATTGCTAGGCAATCCTGATGCTAAACCAGCCAAAATACGTTCTTGGGGTTCAAATTTAAACCATTCTGTTTCCAAATCAATTGTTACTTGATCTCCAAGTAAGCCAGTAGTATCCCATTGGACTGTAAATTCCCCTGAAGTTACTTCCCCCACAGTACCAATTTGCTCTAAGACAACCCCATCCAAATTAGTTCTGACTGTTATTTGAGCCAATGTTCCATCTTGACTGAAAATTGTTAGGTCATAAATATTGTTAATGATAAATGAAGGAGGAATTGTGAACGATGTTATTGGTGCTACGGAATAAATTTCGGTAGCCGATGGTTGAAATACAGTGGAAACTGTTAAATTAACTTCTCCCGGGTTTTCATTAGTTTCTAAATTAGCTGTAAAAGTGTCACTTACCGCCGTCAATAGGGAGAAATCCTCGACACTTCCTGTGCCCGTTAACCCATACACCCCATTTGTTGGTGTTGAACCTGTTACTAAAAACGTACTATTTGTCCATAGGATAGGGTTTCCACCCGCAGCTATAGCTGAAGGGTTACTAACAATAAAACTTATTTCAACCCTAGGTTGTACACTCCATCCCGCACTTCTTGTTTGGGTGAGCGATGCTGTTGTAGATTGTATTTGTCCAGTATCTGGCGATGGTGCTAGTATCGGGATATCTGCAAAATTAACTGTACCAAATCCTAACGAATTAGTTACAACGGCAAAAGTATTGGCGTATGTTCCAGTAATGACAGTATTTATTACTTCAAATGCTGGACCCCTAATTAAAATTGTGTTTCCTGTGTCCCCCTGAAGGAGCTCTAAAGTGTCAGGTACAAATTCTAAACGACCTTCATGAGTTCCTGAACAATTAACTGAAGTTTCCCCAGGAGCTGTGAAATCTACTTCCCATGAACCACTGGGTAACCAAGCAGTTTTCAATTCATACTGCCATTTCCCGTCCTGATCCCCTGTTATAATAACAGGAGCCCGTCCATCAAGACCAGTAAATGTTAATGTTAAATCTTTACCTGGTAGTATATCTCCAGTAAAGTTTGCTATGGTTGAATCCCCACCTGTAAATTTTAATTCCCCAGGAGGAGGGCAACCGTTTACTGTAAGAGATGGTTCTTCTAAATCAAAGTCAACTGACACCACTAGAGGATTTAACGTTACTGTTGAGAAATCTGCCGAATAAGATCCTACTGATTCCCCAGTTGAATCTATGTTGAAGGTAAATGCGCCTGTGGTAGCATTTGCTATTGTATTAAAATTTGAACTAAAAACAGTTAAATCTATTTGTTCCCCTCTTGGTCCAAATCCTGTGAAAACCAAAGTCTCTCCGGGAACATTTATTCCATCGTCTTGAAGTTCAGCTTCTAAACCTTCCAAAATTACTATACCGCCACCTGCTAAAGCTACGTCAATAAATGTTGTATTATGCAATGGGGCTGTTATTCTAAGTTGTGATGCAGAAGGACCTATCTCAAAAGGTAAAGAAGTAGGTACAGTGTAAGGTATAGGGGTACTAGTCCCACCTCCTGTTACGTTGTTACTTTCATTTACGTCTCCTGCTCCATCTAGTAAAGCGAAGATAAACTCATGGTTTTCAGAACCTGTTATTGTCCCTGTTATATCATCATTTCCAACTACTAAAGTTCCTAGAGTATCAACAGTTATAATAGGATCAGGATCGAAAGATGGCGCTAAAAATGTATCAGTGACAATAGTACCTGAAATTTGTTCTGTCCAAGTGTAAGTTAATATTTTAGATTCTTCTGTGGTTGGAATAGTATATTGATAAAGAAAAGCCCCATCATTAGTTGTGGTAACTGTGTCAGAAACAAAAATTAAATCAGGTGACTCTATTTGGATATCAACAGGCTGATTAGCTCTCATCTTGTTTTCAATATCAAGAGTAGCTGGTAAGCCAGTTGCTACTGCATTCGAGTGAGAAACCTCAGGTGCAAACACTCGTGTCTTGATTGTACCATCTATGACGATAGGTAAATCGCCAGCTCTACTATGTGTAGCAGTTATTTGATAAGATGATCCTTGGGGGACTTCAGGAATAAATCCATTAAATTCCCACGAATTATCTAAAAGAACTTCAAACACCTCTGTATCAAACAAACCATCTAAACCCGTAGTAGTTAACGTTACAGTTTGACCTGGTTCCCCATCGCCACTAACTTTTATACTGCTGAATTGTAAATTTTCTGAGGATGCAGTGGCAGTAAATTCAATAAATGGTGGCTCACTTACTGTTACTTCTTGCTCATAAATAGTTTCTCCAGTGTCATTTAAAACTACTGTCAAACTTCCTGTGGTTGGAAAAGATAGGTCATCACGAACTTGATAAAACAGGAAGAATGCCCCCGTTGGCGACGTGTTGAAGTTTTGTACTTCGGTTCCTGTTTCTGCAAAAGTAAAAGTAGCAGTGAATGATAGTGTTTCAATAAGAGCTTCATCTGGATTATTTGTCAGATTAACCACCCCTGCTAGGTTTAACGTGGCAGATTCCCCAGGTGGAAACTCAGTTGGAAAGTCAGCAAAGAAAATCTGCGCTTGAAGAATATCTTCGACTACTTCAAATCCTTGTACCTGTGGATTATAAATTCTGAATGGTTTTCTCTCATTGTCTAAATCCCCCTTAACCGCAATATATTGCAAAGTCATGGTAGATTCTCTATGGTTAAAGGTAGGGCTAGTTATGCGTTCTAGTCTGGGAATTTGTAATGTGTAAGGACCGTCGCCACTAGTTGTATAAAATGTCCCTTGGAAACTTGTTTGAGTTATTAGTTCAAACCCTGTTTGTTCCCCAATACTAGCTAATCTGTCCCCCGGTTGTCTAATGAAGATTTGAATATATTTTCCAACATCATCGGGATGGAATTCTATTCGAGTGTTTTCTGGATTGACATAATAAAATCCTGCTTCACCTGGCGCACTATCTGTTTTTAACATAATAGTTCTATCTGTGAAATTATACGCCCAGGCTGAATCATCTGACACAATGCGGACATCGGGGTAATTTGGATCAGTTAGCGGGTTAACATCGATTACGTCATCCAGAATAACATTGTCTGTAAAAACCCCTAGCTCACCGAACGCCGCCATAAGATGGCTATAATCTATGTCTTGAATTGTGGCGTTTAATGTAAATTCTTCTTTGATTGACCCTACGTCTCTCGTTTTTATGATGCCATCAGAACCTAAATAATTTACCTCTTGCGGAGTCATATTCATGGTAAAACTGAATTGAGCAGCGCATAACGGCAAATAAATTAAGCCGTAATTCTCTGTTTGAAGCGATAGGCTTAACTCCCCTGCACCATATAACATAAAATATCCCTTGCCATTTCTTCGTTTGTGCTTTATAATAAACCTATACCATAGCCATATCTTATTATGCAATTTAAATATATGTCCGACTTCCAATATGTTTCAGAGGAACGAGCTCTGTTACATCTGGAATCTGGTATCTACTATCGAAATTATGTCGGTGTCGGTACTGTAGCCAAACTAGGTCAACCTCGTTTAATTAAAACCCTTACTAGAAGATTTGGTTCTAAACGTGCCAAAGTTATTCAGGAAAATTCTGTTCGACGTGGCAACACTATCCATAAGAACATTAAAAAATATTCCAAAGTAGTCGCCCATCCTTCATGGAAAAGCCTGGGACGTGACATCTTTTTGTTCAACAGGTTGCTGGATAATTGCCCCCCTGTTCAAGGTTCTCTTGATGAACTCTTTATTGATCCCCAAGGCAGATATTATTTGGTCGAATACAAAACTAAGTCAAGCCGCGCATCTTGGAATAAGTATAAGTCTTCATGCCTCCCAGACTACTACAGACAAGTAGCTGCTTACGAAGCTTTACTTTACAAATACTACAATATTAGAGTTGAAGGTGTTTTTCTCTTTATTTTATTCCCTGATACTGAAGAATTTCCCGTTTATCAAGAGGTTAATAGAACTATGTTAAACACAGGTTTAAGTCAATTTCTCCGCAACCTGGGGGAATTTAACGATTAAAAGGGACTAACATAACCTTTGCTGCTTTCTGCTAAA
>JASJCA010000154.1 GCA_030066215.1 Rhodobacter sp.
TCGAAGCGTCAGATCGGTAAGCGTCCTGTCATGCTTTCCAGCACGCCGTCCCGGCGCACGATCTTGTGCCAAAGGGCTCCCGCGAAATGGGTCAACAGCAGCAGGGGCACGATCGTCAAAGCCATGATCGGCCTGCACGAGCTGGCTTTGACGATCGTGCCCCTGCTGCTGTTGACCCATTTCGCGGGAGCCCTTTGGCACAAGATCGTGCGCCGGGACGGCGTGCTGGAAAGCATGACAGGACGCTTACCGATCTGACGCTTCGATAACGCAACACAAAAGGACAGAGCCGCCATCTCAGCTGCGGTGGCTTTTCCGCATTCGAGACGTTAGCGCAGAGCGCGGTGAATTACCGGATCGAGCCCTTCTACGATATTGCTGCCAAAAGCGGCGTCAGCCACAATCGGCAGTTAGTGTGAATTCAATGCCCCTGCACTTCGGAGGCTTGTAGAAGCAAACTACGTACCTCTCCGACCCGAAGAAGGTCCAGTGCAGGCGGGCCGTTCAGTGGGTCGTCATGCGGCTTGCCGCCGAATAATCTCGCGATCGTACGTTGCTCGTCCAATGCCGTTGCACACAACGCCATTTTCCCGAGTAGAAGGCTCTCTGACCAGCAGCCATTCGCACACACGACCTCATGTCGATCACAGGCAAAATGGATCCATTCGACGGTTCGTTTGCCGTTCATGTGCCGAATTCCATGCAGCGATGTGAGTCCCTTGGCCGGAGCAAGCGCCTCACGCTCAAACATCTCACAGAGTTGCTTTTGCCCACCGATCAAAATGCGATGTTGCGGCGAAACAACAAGGTCTCGGTTCGGCACCCCTAGACCAAGGGCATTTTTTTTGGATCAGCACCGGCCTACCGCCTTCCTCGATCGTTTCAAGCGGTTGCAAGGCGATGCGCGTCCATCGGACAGGCTGAGGACCATGATCCAGTGTATTGACGATGTCTCCCGGAAGAAGGGCCTCGACCGGGACTTCGCCGCCGTCAGTAAGGATTTGAGTTCCCGCGGCAAAGGACACGCCATTGGTTGTCTCAATGCTGGTTTCGGTAAGTCCGGTCGTTTGGGTGTTCAGCGTGTCCGTACCGCCGTTGCCATCCACCTTGTCCGAAATCGTCGCGTTTGCACCAATCCGAATGAAATCGTCATCGGCGCCGCCGACGATTTTGGCGCCGGTGATGTTGTCACCGAAATACAGGGTATCGCTACCAGCCCCGCCATCAATCTCGTTGAATGAAGCGCCGTCCCCGAAGGTCAGCACATCGTCCCCAAGCTCGCCTTTGAGTTTGGATGCCGTGAAGTCCGCGTTGAGTCCGGCGGTCAGAGTGTCGTCGCCCGCTCCTAGATTCCAGTCACCCGCAGCGGTGAAATCGGCGCCGATGGTGATCGAGTCGGCTGCGCTCGACCCGTCCAACTTCCCAAGGGTGACGTTGTCGCCAATGGTCATCGGCAGACTGTCGGCGGACTGCGCGGCAATATCGATGTTCGACAAATCGACACCGTCGGCGATGTCGACCGTCGGGTTGGTTCCGCCTTGGAAGGTCAGATTGAAGGTGTTCGAGTTGCTTGCGGCGACTTGCACCTCGAAATCGAATGGGCCGCCGCCGCCATCGTTAAAGGTTGTGTTGCTGTCCGCACTCGGATCGATGATGAAAACATCGCCCTCGGCAACAGTGATCGTGCCCCCGGCATTGATCTCGCCGGGGCCGAGCGGCGTTTGCGTGCTCAACACGATTGTATAGGTCGCCATGCGGAGTTCCGGGCTCTACTCGGTGGCTCTTTGGGGGCGAAATTAATCTGAAGAAACTGACATATTATTGACGAAACACGGGCAATCTTAGTGTCTGTATGGGCTGCGGGTCCGATCGACCCTTTTGTCGGCCTAAGAGCAAGAAGAAATGGACGTTAGCTTTGGGCGCAGCGATCGGCCGGCACGAGTCCATTCGACAACTATCCGCGAGTTGCTCGAATTCGGTAATGTCAGTATTGACCGACAGCAGGCTTTGGTGAGATCGCGGCTTAGGCCTGGTTCGTCCGCGGAGTTCAAGTTCGAGGCCGCCGCGATGAACGGCGGCTGCAGATGATCGTGCAGGCTCGCGGCGCGCGCTTCGATCGAGCGGTTTGCGCTTGCAACTCAGGATGATGTCGTTTTTGATCTCTGGTGTCGTTTTTGGACTGCCTATCCAATCACGGCCAATGGGCGCGGCGAGCGCGCTCTGAGCGGATCCAAACCCGTCGCGCACGACCGCTCCCGGACTCTCGCGCCAACCGATGAGACTTGTATGATTTCTGCCAATCCTATTCACCCCGCCGCACGTGCCTATGCCGGCGAAGTGGCCGCTGGCTCCTTGTCGCGCCGCGAATTCCTGACCCGCGCGACCTCGCTCGGCGTCACCACCGCCGCTGCCTACGGGCTGCTTGGTCTCGCTCAGCCGGCCCGGGCGGCCGGCCACGCCCAAGCCGGCGGCACGTTGCGCATCGAGTCCACCGTCAAAGCGTTGAAAGACCCGCGCACCTATGACTGGCCGCAAATGTCGAACTTCACCCGCGGCTATCTGGAGTACCTGGTCGAATACCAGATCGACGGCAGTTTCGAGCCAATGCTTCTGGACGGCTGGGAGGTCAACGCGGATGCCACCGAATATGTGCTGAGCGTGCGCGCCGGTGTGACCTGGAACAACGGCGATCCTTTCACCGCCCAGGACGTGGCCTTCAACATCGCCCGTTGGTGCGAGAAGTCCGTCGACGGCAACTCGATGGCGTCGCGCATGGCGTCGCTGATCGACGAAACCACCGGCCAGGCCCGCGACGGGGCCATCACGGTGGTCGATGACGCCACCGTGCGCCTCAGTCTGAACCAGCCGGACATTACGCTCATCGCCGGCTTCTCCGATTATCCAGCGGCCATCGTGCACCAGAGCTTCAATGGAGACCCGCTGGACAATCCTATCGGCACCGGACCTTACCTGCCGGGCGCGTTCGAGGTTGGTGTCAAGGCGGTTCTGGAAAGGAATCCCGATCACGCCTGGTGGGGCGAGGGCGCTTATCTCGACCGGATCGAATATCTGGATTTCGGCACCGATCAGGCCGGCATCGTCGCCGCCATGGACGCCGACGAGGTCGACATGGTCTACGAGTCGCTCGGCGATTTCATTCTGATCATGGATGGCATGGGGTGGGCCAAATCCGAGGCCGTGACCGCCAACACGGTCGTCATCCGCCCCAACCAGGCGGCCGAGGTCGATGGCGCCACGCCTTACGCCGATGTTCGGGTCCGCCGCGCCCTTGCCATGGCGGTGGACAACGCCGTTCTGCTGGAACTGGGCTTTTCCGACAACGGACGCGTGGCCGAAAACCACCACGTCTCTCCGATCCATCCCGAATACGCCGAGCTTCCGCCACCGGTTCACGATCCCGCGGGCGCAAAGGCGTTGATGGACGAGGCCGGCATGGGCGACTACGAACACGAGCTAATCTCGATCGACGACACCTGGCGCAAGAACACCACCGATGCCGCCGCCGCCCAATTGCGCGATGCCGGCATCCCGGTGAAACGCACGGTGCTTCCCGGGTCGACCTTCTGGAACGACTGGGCGAAGTACCCGTTCTCGACCACCGACTGGGCGCAACGGCCCTTGGGCGTGCAAGTGCTGGCGCTGGCCTACCGGTCCGGTGAGCCATGGAACGAAACCGCATTCGCCAACGAAGAGTTCGACACGCTTCTGGGCCAGGCGCTGGCGATTGCCGATGCCGACCAGCGGCGCAAGGTGATGGCTAGACTTCAGAAGATCATGCAGGACCAAGGCGTCATCATCCAGCCCTACTGGCGTTCGATCTACCGCCACCACAAGCCGAACATTGTGGGAGCAGACATGCACCCCACCTTCGAGATCCACGTCGCCAAACTGGGATTCGCGGCCTAACCTACGTCAATGGCCTTTCGGCCAGCTCCAAACCTGTGCGCCACTGAGACCTGGATGGCGAGCGCGATAAGCGGTCGAGTTGGGCTCCGAGCTTTCGATAGTATGACGAGTGGCCGGTTCGGGATAACCGCCGCACTTCGGCGTTCGCGTCACCTATCGGGATTGGATACAATGGTCTCACAGCAGTGGATTTCGGAGCAATCGCATCAGGCGACTTCGGCCGCACTTCGGACCTTGATGTGTTGCGCGGCACCGGACCGGAAAGAGCCCGATCTAAACGATGCTGCGCATCGCATGAAGGTCGGGTTTGAAGTTAACGCTTTATCGACCAGACCATCGCCGTTCTGTAACCGGCGGTTTCCAGCATATCGATTTTGGATCGCCATCCAGCCGGACAGACGACAAACGCAGCGCTCATTCCACGATTGGCAAAAGCGATCTCCGCAGCACGAAGAAGAGCCGTGGCGCCTTCGCCGCCGTTGGAAAGCGTCACGCAATCGGCCAGCTCGCGGTGGTAGTAGTCGTCGATAGCGCCCGTACCCGTGATGTCATGCGCAGGCGGGAAATGCAGGCGCGAGGCGGGTTGCGCAATCACATAGCCATCCAAGTCTTCCGGCGGGCCCATGACCAGAATGTCCCGATCACGTAGCGCCAGGCTGCGGGTCATCCAAGCTAAGAACCGAGCGTCCGCTTCAGGATGGATCTCCCAAAACGGGTCGATATCGAAGAGAATTCTTCGGTTCTCAGCGCTGCGCTGGACAATGCCGGGAACGTCTGCCTCCTTGGCGGGCAGGACACCGGACGGCATCCGTTCCTCTCCGAAGTTGGTGCGGGATAGATAGAGTGTCAGTGGTTGATAGCCTCGGCGCTGAAACACATCCTGCCAGTCTTGACCTGCTACGAAAGACGACAGGGTGATCTGCGCGCCGGCGTCCCGCAGGGCCTCTTCCGCCGCCGCCACAAGAGCATCGACCGCGCCGTCCGTGGCATCAGGTGCGGCGTACGAGTCCGGCAGGATGAGCCCCGGTTCCCCAAGTGCTCCCGCATAGATAGGCGGGACTGGGAGCATCATTGAGTGGATGACGCCGGTTACCTTGCCACCGTTGTCCGCGACCTGCCAAAACTGCCGGAAGGGCTGCTGCTCGGCAGTTAACGCGAACGTTAGCGCCTTCTCGATTTGCTCAGAAGCATCGGCTGCAATCCTCCATAGCACCGCGTCCTTCGAATGACGTACATCTGCATCCTTGAGCAGAAGCTCGACCATCTGCGGGATGTCATTAGTCCTGGCGGGTCGAACGGTCCGAGCCATGCTGTTTTCCTCGAAATTCGCGAGAGCGGACATGTTGTGAATTAGAGCGTAAGGCATCGAGGTCCCGCCGAGCAGACCCACACTAATCATCCAATGCTGGAGGATCGATCGAAGTCCGGTTTGATTAAGTTGCGCCGCGGCGGTTGACGATGCGATCAAGGTCGGGAAGGGCCGCTCGCGGCAAGGCGCACGCCGTCAGATACAGGGACCCGACGCGCAGTGATGGTTCGCTCAGAAGTCTAAGCCACTCACGCGCAGCATCGAATACACCAAAGCAAGTGCGCCCCAATAGACAAAGAATCCCCAGAAGTAAGTATAGTAGCGGAGCGGCCCCAGAGCAGCGTAGACGTGTTTCTTTTCGACCCAGAGCAGAATGATGTTTATGTAGAGCGAGCAGGCGCCGGCTGCACCGAAGAGCACATAGCCCCAAGGTTTTCCAAGAACCATGCCGATACTACTGAGGACAAACAGGGGCACGAAGAACAGAAAATCGGTCCATGCGAACCCCAGATTGAGATCGAAATGGGTCTCGTCCCGCCAGTCCTTGCCTTCGCCGATCATCAGGTCCTTCGATGCCTTGCTGTGCGGGTCTCGAGCAAAGACCGAGTAGATGTAGGTGAGAATGCCATGCGTCAGCACGCCGAAGGCGATTAGCAACCAGGTAACGATTGTCGGTTCCATTGCGATGCGCCTCCGTTCCAATTTGGGGAAGTCGCTGCCACGATAGCCGCTTGTGCGGCCGGGGTGCTACACGCGGATAACAGGAGGGCGTCCGTTTGTTCCAGCCATGCGTACGGCAGTTCAGACCGAGATTTCGATAGTGCCGCGAACGTCAGGTATTTCGAGCCGCACCGCCGCCCCGATGAACCGAGTTTAATGGCGGCATTGGGCCGAGGCTGTGTGGAAACTCTGGTGTGGGGTATACTCGCCTTCAATGAATAGAGGCGGGCATAATGAATAGAGGCGGGCATGTCGGGGTATATCGAGGGCGTTGACCGTGAGCAGGTGACGCTGTTTCCGGAACGGCTGGAGGACTGGATCGGTGAGGATCACCCGGTTCGGGTGATCGACGCCTTTGTCGATGCGCTGGATCTTTCTGATGCCGGGTTCGACCGGACGACACCGGCACAAACGGGCCGTCCCGGGTACCATCCATCGGTTCTTCTGAAGCTCTTCATCTACGGCTACATGAACCGTGTTGCGTCGAGCCGCCGGCTGGAACGGGAAGCTGGGCGCAACGTTGAGGTGATGTGGCTGACCGGCAGGCTGGTGCCGGATCACAAGACGATCGCTGACTTCCGCAAGGACAACGGCCCGGCGATCCGCAAAGCCTGCGCCCGGTTCGTGGAACTGTGCCGGCAGATCGGTGTGTTGGCGGCCGGGATCGTTGCCATCGACGGCAGCAAGATGAAGGCGGTCAATCACCGGGACCGGAATTTCACGGCCGGGAAGGTGAAGCTTCGGCTTGGTCATCTCGAGCAGAGCGCGGCCCGATATCTTGAGGAGATGGAGCGGACCGACCGGCAGGAACAATCCCAGGCGACGCTTCGCAAGATTGACCATCTGAAAGAGAAGCTGGCCCGTGTCCGCCAGGAGGTTCAGCGTTTGCAGGGGATCGCAAAACTCCTCAAGGAGACGCCGGAAGGCCAGATCTCACTAACCGATCCCGATGCCCGATCCATGGCCACCTATGGCAAAGGCACCGGGCTCGTGGGCTACAACGTTCAGACAGCGGTCGATGCCGGGACGCATCTGATCGTAGCCCATGAGGTCACCAATGCCGTCCATGACCGGGCGCAGCTCAGCCAGATGGCGACGGCGGCCAAGGCAGCTCTGAAGTGTGAGAAGCTCGATGTCATTGCGGACCGAGGCTACTTCAGCAGCACCGAACTCCTGGCCTGTGACGAGGAAGGGATCACCCCGACCGTGCCCCGGCCGGAGACCTCGGGCAACCGCAAGAAGGGCATGTTCGTGAAGCTGGACTTCATCTACGACGCCGCAACCGACACCTACACCTGCCCGGCCGGAAAGACGCTGACCTATCGCTACACCCGCGAGGAAAAGGGCCTCATGCATCGCCGCTACTGGCAGAACGATTGCCAGTTCTGCCGCCTCAAAGACCGCTGCACGACCGGCAAGGAACGGCGCATCACTCGCTGGGAACACGAGCATCTGATCGAGGCGATGTACGCCCGGATGGATGAGGCGCCCGACATGATGCGGGTCCGGCGGTGCTCAGTCGAGCACCCCTTCGGCACGATCAAAGCCTGGATGGGCGCTACCCACTTCCAGATGCGCAGGCTCAAAAACGTAGGCACCGAGATGGCGCTCCACGTCCTCGCCTACAACATCAAGCGCGTGATCAACCTGATCGGCGCGGCGCCGCTCCTGAAAGCTATGACCGCCTGAGGGACGCTGGCGGCCACAATTTGAAAGGTAATCGCTGCAAAAGTCGTTCCAGAGACCATCAGAAATAAACCCAGACCGTCACAGCGGCCAAATTCGCCCAAGACCCCGAAATCTGGCTCAAAAGCACAATCCCTCTACGCGGAAAGCAGTTTCCACACAGCCTCGGCCGGTAGCAGCCCACAAAGGCTACACCAAGACATCGAAACTGTCGGTCACCGCCGTTGATAGATCGGGCTCATCCAGGTCAATCAGTGCTTCAAGCGGACAGCCAGTTTCACGGGAAATCCCACCGCTCGCTGTCAAACGGATAAACTGGTGCCGGGCGAGCTCGAGGGCGGGCATCATCACTATCTCGCCCCAAAACGCACAAAAAAACGCACAAGAACTGAAATCGGATGCGCCCGGATCTCATCTAAGTCTTTGATTTCAGTGGTGAGCCGTGCAGGATTCGAACCTGCGACCCACTGATTAAAAGTCAGTTGCTCTACCAACTGAGCTAACGGCCCACTTGAAGCGCCTCATTAGGAAAAGCCCCCGCAGGGGTCAAGGGCTAAAAGGGAAGGCCTCGCCTGCGCCTACTGGATTAACGCGACGCGGCGTTTTATATGCCCCGCCATGCGCGATCAGGAGATCTCTGGCGGTCTGGCGTTCATGAAGATGCACGGGCTTGGCAACGACTTTGTCGTCGTTGACGCGCGGCTGGGTGACGACGATCTGACGCCGGATCTGATCCGCGCGTTGGCGGACCGGCGGCGCGGCGTCGGGTTTGACCAGCTCGCCGTGCTCGAGGACGGTAGCGACCTGCGCGTGACCTTCTACAACGCCGACGGGTCGTTCTCGGCGGCCTGCGGAAACGCCACGCGCTGCATCGCGGATCGCGAGATGCGGCTGACCGGCAAGGACCGGCTGGAGATCGACGTGACCGGCCGTGGGGCCTTGCAGGCCGAGCGGCGTGGGGACCTCGTCGCGGTGAACATGCAGGCGCCGCAGCTGGATTGGCATTCTATCCCGCTCGCCGAACCCGTGGACACCCTGTCGTTGCCGATCGAGGGCGCGCCTGTCGCCACCGGCATGGGCAATCCGCATTGCACCTTCTTCGTGGACGACGTCGACGCCATCGACCTCGCCGCATTTGGGCCCACCATCGAAACACACCCGCTCTACCCCGAGCGCACCAA
>JASJCA010000014.1 GCA_030066215.1 Rhodobacter sp.
GAGCGTGCCGTAGCAAAGAAGCTGCAGGCCGTGCTGCGCGGCCCAGGCCGTCAGGCCCGCCTCCGCCCGGCGGTCGAGCAGCGAATATTGCACCTGGGTCGAGACCAGATCGGCGCCGGCGGCGACGAAATCCCGGGTCTCGGCCACGTCCCAATTGGTGACGCCGAGATGGGCGATCTTGCCCTTCGCCTGGCAGCGCTGCAGCACCGCCATCGCCGCCAGCGGGTCGCCCACCGCCAGATCCCACCAGTAGAACTGCACCAGGTGCAGCCGCTCGATCCGCAGGCGTTTCAGCGAGCGGTCGACGATCGCCTCGATGTCTTCCGGGCGGCAATTGGCCAAGAGCCCCAGATCCGGCACCAGCTTGGTATGCACCTGCACCCGGTCCGCCACGTCCGCGCCCCGGCGGCGGCGCAGCTCGGCGATGAAGTCGCCGATCATCTCTTCGACGCCGGTATAGATGTCGGCGCAGTCGAGGGCGGTGATGCCGGCGTCCAGAAACGCCTCCATATCGCGCACCGCCTCGGCACGGTCGACCGGCCCGTGGTCGCCGGCGAGTTGCCAGCCGCCCTTGATCACCCGCGAAATCGCGTAGCCGGGGCGCAGCGCGGCGGTCTCGACGGTCATTCGCCGTCCCGCCAATAGGGCGTGCCGCGCGCCCCGGGCAGCCCGGTGGTCGCGGCGTGGGAGAACCAGCGTTTTTCCAGCCGGGTGATCCGGAACCGCCCGCCGCAATGCGGATCCGGGCAGGCGATCTCGGCATCTGTGCTGACCCAGTCGGACGGATCGGTGTCGCGCTGCTTGACCGGCAACAGCGGCAACAGCGCGGCCAGCGCGTACATCGAGACCCGCGTGCCGGGGCCGAAAACCAGCGTCTCGCCCTCGACCCGGAAGCTTTCGCCCTCGACATGCCGGCAGACCGGCGTGCGGCCGTCGAGCACCGTCTCGACCTTCAGGTCGTAGAGCCAAAAGCCCGGACCGTCGTCGCCCTGTGCCATCGCCTCCCTTCCGCTGGACAGCCGCCAGCGCTCGGTAGTATCCGGGGCAGGTTAGCGGAGTTGGCGCGGCTCTCAAGGGTCAATCGCGCCCAAGGGAGGACCCGGGCCCGATGACCGACCCACGACGCCCCGCGCGCCTGCGCCTGTCGGACCGGCTGGAGATCTCGCAGGTCCTGACCGGGCTGTGGCAGGTGGCCGATATCGAAAAGGATGGCGCGGTCATCGACCCCGAGACTGGGGCTGACCGGCTGGCGGCCTATGCCGCGCGCGGCTTCGACACCTTCGACATGGCCGACCACTACGGCAGCGCCGAGATCATCGCCGGGCGGCTTCTGGCCCGCGGCGGCGCGCCCCGGCCGCTGGCCTTCACCAAGTGGTGCCCGGCGCCGGGACCGATGACGCCGGAGGCGGTGCGCAAGGGCGTGGAGGAGCGGCTGTCGCGCCTCGGCGTCGACCGCGTGGATCTCTTGCAGTTTCACTGGTGGGATTTCCGCCATCCCGCCTGGCTCGACGCGCTGCACGAACTGGCGCGGCTGCGCGACGACGGCCTGATCGCCGAGATCGGGGTGACCAATTTCGACGCGGCACATCTGCGCGTGGCGCTGGCCGACGGCGTGCCGATCCTGACCAACCAGGTGTCGTTCTCGCTGATCGACCGCCGCGCAGCAGGGCCGCTGGCCGCGCTTTGCGCCGAAACCGGCGTGCGGCTTCTGGCCTATGGCACGCTCTGCGGCGGGTTTCTCAGCGAGCGTTGGCTCGATGCGGCGGAGCCCGACGTCCTCGCCGACTGGTCGAAGATGAAGTACCGCCGCTTCATCGACGCAGCCGGCGGCTGGGCGGTGTTCCAGGGCGTTCTGAGCGCGGCGCACCGGATCGCCCGGAAGCACGGCGTGTCGGTCGCCAATGTCGCGACAAGATGGGTGCTGGATCATGCAGCCGTCGCCGGCGTCATCGTCGGCGCGCGGCTGGGCGAGCGGATGCATGCCGACGACACGCTGGGGCTCTTCGAGTTCGCGCTAGACGCCGAGGACCGCGCGCGCCTGGCCGAGGCTTTCGCGGCTTCCGCCCCTGTGCCGGGCGATTGCGGCGACGAATACCGCCGGCCGCCATTTCTGACTGCCTCGGGCGATCTCAGCCACCATCTCGACGCGATGCCGTTGCCGTTTCAGGCCACCGACGCGGCCGCGGGCGGACGCCAGGTCTTAAGCGGCGCGACCTGGGAGGATGTCGCCGGCTACGCCCGCGCCCGCCGCATCGGTGACCGCATCCTGGTCTCGGGCACCACGGCGACCGCCGGCGCCGACCGCGTGGTGGCACCGGACGACGCCGCTGCGCAAACGACCTTTGTCCTCGACAAGATCCTCGCGGCTCTGGCAGCGCTCGGGGCCGGCGCCGAAGACGTGGTGCGCACCCGGATCTACATCACCGACACTGCGGATGTGGACGCCGTGGCCCGCGCCCACGGCCGGGTCTTTGGCCCGGTCAAACCCGCCAACACTCTGGTCGTGGTCGCCGGTCTGATCGGCGGGTATCGGGTGGAGATCGAAGCGGAGGCCGTCGTCGGTGATTGATGCCGACTGGCGGGCGGTTTGACGGGGAATGGGGGCTGCGGGACTTTTGCCAGGACGCGCCGGGAATGGGGTGGGCAAGTGCAGTGGGGGGCTGTGGCCTGAGTTGGACCCTCGCGCGCCAGTTTTCCGCGGCTGACGCCAAGGGGAACAGGTGATCGGCGGGTTGCCGAGTAGGGCGACGACGGCGACGGACAGCGAGAGACCGAAATCCAGCGTTATGCTTCAGGCCGATAGGTCTGCTTTCGATACGTCCACTTGGCGTTGCAGTTCCGCTTCGCGCATGAGCGCCGCCATGCGATAGAACCCGTGCGCCATCTTCGAATAGGGCGTTAGCAGGAAGAGGGTCAGGACGGTGCCGAGGTGCAGCGACAGGAGCGGGCCGGCGGCCGGGTGGTCGGTGGCGGCGTAGAGCGCCAGGCCCGTGGCGGCGACCGCGAAAAGCAGTAGGACAAAGCCCATCTCGCCGTGCCACAGGCCGGGATGGCCGAGCCCGCGGTCGGCGCGCGTCTTCAGCCAGGCGAGGCCCGCGGCGCCGATGCACATCAGGACGCCGCCGGGCAGCCCGAAGAGCTTGGGCAGGCTGAACAGAGGGTAGGGGGCCGGCAAGTCGAAGCCGTAATGCAGGACGGTACCGCTCGACGTGGCGGCGAAGCACAGCAGAAAACCGTAGAGCACCGCCTGGTGGTACAGGCGCCGGGCGTTTGAAAACCGGTCCTCGTCCTCGAAATTGCAGCCCTCGCCATGGCCGCCCGAGAGGTTGCTCATCCGGCCGGCCGAGACCAGGGCGGCACGCAGGTCGGCAAGGCGCGGGCGGCCGCCGCCGACGGCGCGCCAGTACCGCCGCAGCGACACAGCTAGGGCGACCAGCGGCACCACGAAGGCGGGGGCGAAGATCGCGACCATCAGCCCGTGCGACATGTGGGCGTAAAAGCCCTCACCCGTCTCAGGCCTCAGCGCCTGCGCCAGTGCGAAGATCAGCGCCAGCGCCAGGACCAGCACCGCCGCGATGGCGCCGCCCCAGCGGTCGAAGAGCGGGGCGAAGCCGCGGGGCCAGCTATGGTCGGCCCAGCTTTGGTGCCGCGCCTCGGCCAGGACCCGCGGCAGGTTGACGGCGAAGTCGTGCGGCGGGGTGTACTGGCAGGCGTAGTAGCAGCCGCGGCAGTTGTGGCAGAGATTGGCCAGATGCGCGATGTCGCCGTCGGCGAAGGCGCGGGCCCGGGCGATGGCGGGGAACACCGCGCAATAGCCCTCGCAGTACCGGCAGGCATTGCAGATCTCGATCTGTCGCCGGGCCTCTTGGGTGGTTTCATGCAACATGGGCGGCGGCCTCCTTGCCCGCGATCCGGCCGAACACGGTGCCGATGGTCATGCCGAACCCCGCCAAATAGCCCTGGCCCAGGATCGACCCCGCCATGATCTCGCCCGCCGCCCAGAGGTTGTCGACCGGGCCCTCGGGCCCCTGCACCCGGGCCGTCGCGTCCACCTTGAGCCCGAGATAGGTGAAGGTGACGCCGGGGCGCAGCGCGTAGCCGTAGAACGGCGGTGTGTCGATCGGGCGGGCCCAGTTGGTCTTGGGCGGCTCTAGGCCGTCGGTGGCGAGGCCGTCGCGCTCGGTTGGGTGGAAGACGCCCGGGCGGCAGGCGGCGTTGAAGGCGGCGACGGTGGCTTCGAGCTCTGACCCCGGCAGGCCGAGTTGCTGGGCGAGCCCGCCGATGGTGTCGGCGCTGGCCGGCGGAAACACCGAGGGCATGAAGAGATCGAGCGACTTGGCGTCGATGATCGCATAGCCCACCTGGTCGGGTTGGGCGGCGACCAGGCGCCCCCAGATGGCGTAGCGCTTGGGCCAGACATCCTCGCCCTCGTCATAGAAGCGCTCGCCGTCCTTGTTGACGACGATGGAGAACGGCACGCAATCGAGCCGAGTGACGATGCCGCCGTCGTATTGCGGCGCACGGCCGTCGATGGCCACGGCGTGGCATTGCGTCGGGTCGCCGACCGAGTGCAGGCCCTGGTCCAAGAGATCGCGCAGCACGACGCCGCGGTTGTAGGGCGTGCCGCGGATCAGGAAGTTCCGCGCCGCCGGGCCCCAGGCGTCGGCGAGCCAGTCGATATCGGCCTGAAAGCCGCCCGAGGCGACGACCACGGCACGCGGCGTGAACCGGCGGCTCTGGCCGTCGATCTCGGCCTCGACATGGGCGATGCGTCCGTCCGCAAAGGCCAGGTGCCGCACCTGGGCGTCATAGGCGACGGCGATGCCCAGGCGCTCGGCAGTCCGGTAGTAGGCGTTGACCAGGGCCTTGCCGCCGCCGAGAAAGAACGCATTGGTGCGCGACAGCGACAGGGTGCCCGAGAGCGACGGCTGGAATCGCACGCCCTGCGCTTGCATCCAGTCATAGCACTCCTCGGACCGGCGGATCGTCATCCGTGCCAGTGCCTCGTCGGTCTTGCCGCCGGTGACCTTGAGGAGGTCGTCGAAATACTCGTCTTCGCCGTAGCTGTCGCTCAGCACGCCCATCGGGCCGGCATGCATGCAGCGAAAATTGCGCGTGTGCCGGCTGTTGCCGCCGCGATAGGGCTTCGGCGCGGCCTCCAAGATCAGGACCGAGGCGTCGGCCTGCCGCGCGGTGATCGCGGCGCAGAGCGCGGCGTTGCCACCGCCGACCACCAGGATGTCGGGATCGGGCGTCATGGCTGCCGGCTTCGGCGGGCGGGGCGCGTCATGCGCGGGGTCTCCTTTGACATTGGGCGGCGCCTGGGATAGCGTGTCTTGTATCCGATTGGATACAGAAAACAAGACCGGAATATGCCGCCTCCGACATCGACCCCGCAGCCAAGTGGCGAGGCCGCGTACGCCGCGCTGATGGCCTCGCTCCGCGACGGCGTGTTCCGCCCCGGCGACCGGCTGCGCGAAGAGGAGGTGGCCGCGCGGCTGTCGCTGTCGCGCACGCCGGTGCGCGAGGCGCTGCGGCGGCTCGAGGCCGACGGCATCGTCGAGCACCGGCCCCGGATCGGTGCGGTGATCCGCAAGCTCGACCATGCCGAGGTGGTGGAGCTTTACGAGATGCGGGTGGTTTTGGAGCGCACCGCGGCGGAGCTGGCGGCCAAGCACGGGACGGCGGCGGAATTCGACGCGCTCGACGACCTCAACGAGGCGTTGGCCGGGGAACGCGCGGCGCCGGCCAAGGCGGCGGCGCTCAACCAGGCGTTCCACCGCGGGCTGTATCTGGCGGCGCGCAACCGGTTCCTGGTCGCCGCGGCGCGGGCGCTGAACAATTCGCTGCTGCTTCTGGGCCCCACGACCTACACCGATCAGGCGCGGGTCGACGCGGTGGTGGGCCAGCACCGCAGCATCCTCGACGCCCTGCGCGAGGGTGATGCCGAGGCCGCGGGCGCGGCGGCCGAGGCGCATCTGCAGGCCTCGCTGCGCTACCGGCTGCGGACGCTAGCGGCATGAGGCCGGTGCTCTACGCCTTCGGTGCAGGGTTCGCCGGGGTTGCGGCGTTCCAGGCGCTGGACCTGCCGCTGCCCTGGCTATTGGGGCCGATCGCGGCTTGCCTGCTGGCGGCGCTGGCCGGGGTGCCGATGCGCGGCATCCGGCCGCTGAACCAGGGGATGCGCACGATTCTGGGCGTCGCGGTGGGGGCGACGCTGACGCCTGCGGCGGTGGCAGGGTTTCCGGCGATGTGGCCGACGCTGCTGCTGGTGCCGGCGATGGTGGCGGCGATCGGCGCGGCGGGCATCCCGTATTTCCGGCGGGTCTGGGGCTACGACTTTCCGACCGCCTATTACGCCACCATGCCCGGCGGGCTGCAGGACATGCTGGTCTTCGGCGAAGAGGCCGGCGGCAACCCGCGCACCCTGTCGCTGATCCACGCCACCCGGGTGCTGGTGATCGTGGTGATCCTGCCGTTCCTGTTGAAAGGCATCTGGCAGGCGGATTTGAGCAACGCGCCCGGGGCGCCGGCGGCGACGGTGCCGGGGGGCGAGCTGGCGCTGATGGTGGTTTGTGCCCTTTTCGGCTGGTGGGCGGCGGCGCGGGTCGGGCTTTTCGGCGCGACGATCCTCGGGCCGCTGATCGTCACCGCGGCGGTGACCCTGGCGGGCTTTCTGCACCACCGCCCGCCGGCCGAGGCGATCTGGGCGGCGCAGTTCTTCATCGGCATCACCATCGGCAGCAAATATGCCGGTATCACGCTGGACGAGGTCCGCCGCGACCTCGCCGCCGGGGTCGGGTTCTGCCTGATTCTGATCGTTTTGACGCTGGTCTTCGTCGAGGCGATCGTGCTCTTCGGCCTGGCGCCGGGGATGGAGGCGCTGCTGGCCTTCGCGCCCGGCGGGCAGGCCGAACTGACCGTGCTGGCGCTGATCGTCGGCGCCGACGTGGCGTTCGTCGCGGCGCACCACGTGCTGCGGATCTTCATCGTGATCCTCGGCGCGCCGGTGGCGGCACGAGTCGTCAGGCCAGCGCCTCGGGGTTGATCACGTGGATCGGAGCGCCGGCGGCGAAGGCGTTCACCTGGGCGAAGATGTCGGCGAATTGCAGGTCGAACTCGTCCTCGGTGACGTAGCCGATATGCGGCGTGGGCAGCACGTTCGGGTGGGTCAAGAGCGGGTGGGACCGGTCGCGCAGAGGCTCGGTCTCGTAGACGTCGACGGCAGCGAAGATACGGCCGCGGGCGACCTCTGCCTCCAGCGCGCCGGGCGCGATCAGGCCGGACCGCGACGTGTTGACCAGAAGCGACCGGGGCAGCATCGCGGCGAGGTCCTCTGCCGTGACGATGCCCCGCGTCGCCGGTTTCAGGCGGACGTGCAGGCTGACGATGTCGGAGCCTGCGAAGAACGCCGCACGGCTTTCGGCGACGCGTGCGCCGTCGGCGGCGGCCCGCGCGCGGCCCTCCTCCGACCCCCACCACTGCACCTGCAGCCCGAGCGCCGCAGCATAACCCGCCACCGCCCTAGCGATCCGGCCGTAGCCGTAGAGCCCCAGGGTGCGGCCGCGCAGGGTGCGGCCGACGCCCATCTGCCAGTCGCCGGCGCGGATCGAGGCGACTTGTTGCGGGATTTGCCGGTAGCTCGCGAGGATCAGTGCCAGGGTCAGCTCGGCGGCGGCATAGGACGGCGTGCCGGCATGCATGTTGGAGCAAAGGAGCACGCCGTGGCTTGTGCAGGCGGCGACGTCGACATGCGGGTAGACGCTGCGTTGCGAGATCAGCCGCAGCGCCGGCAGGCGCGCCAACAGGTCGGCGCCGATGGCGGTGCGCTCGCGAAAGAGGACCAGCGCCTCGGCCTCGGCGACCCGCGTGGCGAGGCGTTCGGGGTCGGGCTCGTGGTCGGTCCAGACGGTGACGTCGTGGTCTTCAAGCAGCGCAAAGCAAGGCAGGGTCCGCAGCGTGTCGAACCAGTCGTCGAGGATATGGACCTTCACCGGCTTTCGACGCCGGCGCCAGGCGCGGGGGTGCGCGGGGTTGCGACGAAGGCCGGGGTGTTGAGCGCGCCGAGCGCCTCGGTGACGGTGTTGCGCAGGCCGATCAGGTGGTTGTACTGCGCGTCGCAGCCAGAGATCGGCGTGGGGTAGGCGCGCAGCTCGTCCTGGATCAGGCCGCGGGCGGCCTGCAGCTCGGCCGCGGCGCGGTGCAGGTGGTCCTGGTAGGTCATGGGGCCTCCCTGGCGCTCTACTGTATACCGTTGTACACCAAAATGGCGTGGGCTTCAATTCCCGTCCCAGACCGCGTGCGGCACGAAGACCGCGCCGGCGGCGAGCTTGCGCGCGGTGCGCACCAGCCCGGCGGAGGTCAGGGTGAAGTCGGTGCCGTCGAGGGCGTAGTCGACAACGACCTCGAGCTTGCCCATCGGGTGTTCCAGGAAAAGTTGCGCCGGGGCGGCCGGCGGGACGGGCAGAAGGCCCTCGGCCACAGTGCCGGGGCAGAGCAGGCAGGCGGCGAGGCATTGCGACCCGGTGACGGCGAGCGTCGGGTGGCAGGACCACGGCATGAAATAGCGGATCGCGGCGGCGCCGCCGTCGCGGGCGGGCGCCAGCAGGCCGACCTTGGGCGTGACCGATTGCGCGACGTCGCCCATCCCCATCGCCGCGCCGGCGGCCCGGCGCACCGCCTCCATCCGCGCCAGAAAATCGGCATTGGCGTCGAGTTCTTGCGGGGTCTCGTAGCCGGTCAGGCCGAAATCGCCGGCCCTTGCGATGACCATCGGCATGGCGACGTCCATGCAAGTGACGTCGACGCCTTCGATGCGGTCCAGGCGGGCGCCGGTCGGGAACATCGCGCCGGTGGCGCCGCCGACGGTGTCGAGGAATTGCAGCCCGATCGGCGCGGCGGTACCGGGCACGCCGTCGATGGCGGTCGCGCCGTCATAGCGGACTTCGCCGCCTGGGGTCTCGACCCGCGCCACCACCCGCGCGCCGGTGTTGACGGCGTGGATGCGGACCTCGGTTTCGGGATCCCGCGCCGCGACCAGCCCCATCTCGATGGCAGCAGGGCCGACGCCGACCAGGATATTGCCGCAGGTTGGCTTGAAATCGACCAGCCGGTCCTCGACGCCGACCTGGGCGAAGAAATAGTCCACATCGGCCTCTGGATCGTCCGAGGGCGACAGCATCGCCACCTTGGTGGTGACCGCGGTGCCGCCGCCGATGCCGTCGATGTTGATCGGGTGGCCGGAGCCCACCACGGCGACCAGCACCCGGGCCAGTGCGTCGCGGTCCTGGGGCAGGTCGGCGCGGTTCAGATACGGCCCGCGCGAGGTGCCGCCGCGCAGGAACAGAAATGGGATCGCGGTCTGGGTCATGGCATCGCTCCGGTGATGTGGGCGGTGAGCTTTGCCGTGAAGCCGTGGGTGCCGAGCCGGCCGCCCAGGTCGGCGGTGCGGGTTTCGGGCCTGGCCAGGCAGGCGGCGAGGGCGGCTTCGATGCGCGCGGCGGCGGCAGGCTCGCCCAGGTGCCGCAGCAGCATCGCCAGCGACAGGATCAGCGAGGTCGGATTGGCGCGGTCCCGGCCGGCGATATCGGGGGCCGAGCCGTGCTGGGCCTGGGCGGCGGCGTGGTCCGGCCCGGCATTGAGCGAGCCCGCAAGGCCGAGCCCGCCGGCCAGTTCCGAGGCGAGGTCCGACAGGATGTCGCCGAACATGTTAGTGGTGACGATCACTTCAAAGCGGCTGGGGTCGCGCACCAGATGCGCCGCGGCGGCGTCGACGAGGACCTCGTCATAGGCGATGGCGGGGTGGGTGGCGGCGACGGCGCGCACCGTGTCGAGGAAAAGCCCGTCGGAGAGCCGCATGACGTTGGCCTTGTGGACCGCGGTGACCTGCTGGGCGGGCCGGGTCTCGGCCAGGGCGAAGGCGGCCTCGGCGATCCGGCGCGAGGCATCTTCGGTGATCCGGCGCACCGCCAGGGCGACGCCGGGCACGGGCATGAACTCGCCCGAGCCCTGGTGCATGTTGCGGTCGGCATAGAATCCTTCGAGGTTCTCGCGCATCACCACCAGATCGAAGGGCCGGCGCGCGGGCGCGTCGAGGCCGGGCCAGGTGCGCGCGGGGCGGATGTTGGCGTAAAGGTCGAGCGCCTTGCGCAGGACGCCCGAGGGGTTGAGGCCGCCCTCTTCGCGCGGCGGATAGGCGTTGTGCGACACCGGCCCCAGGAGCACGCCGTCGGCGGCGCGGGCGGCGGCGATCACCGGCTCGGGGATCGTCGAGCCGGTGGCTTTCAGCGCGGCAAAGCCGATCTTGGCGCGCTCGACCTCGACCGCGCGGCCAAGCTGCGGCCGCACCGCGTCGAGCACGGCCAGCGCGGCGGCCATGATCTCTGGCCCGATGCCGTCGCCGTCGAGCGCAAGCAGCCGCAGCGCGGTCACGTCAGCGGCCAGGGCAGGTCGGCGTAGCTTTGCAAAAGCCCCGGCGGGAAGTCGCGGTTCAGAAGCCAGGCCATGGCGCACATGAACCCGATGCCCGCGGCGGTATAGGCGGCGGCATAGCCCCAACTGCGCCCGGCGCGGAACCGGATGAAGGCGAAGAGGAATATCGCCAACGCCAGGATGAAGCCCAGAAGCGCGGTCAGCACCAGAAGCCCCGCGAACCAGGCCAGCGTCGCCCAAAGCCCGTGCTGGTTGGTCTCGGCCGTGCCGTGTTCTCGGTCGGCGAAGAGCGCGTGGGTCTCGGGCCGCAGCATCATCTGCACCAGAAGGACCAGCGCGCCGACGATGGCGACGCCGGCGACGAACCGCGGGAACACCCGGTCGGCAGCGGCGAAATCGGGGATCAGCGAGGCGTTGACGAAGGCGGTGACCAGGTAGGCGAGCACCGCCAGCAGGAAGATCATCGGCGCACGCTTGCGGCCCGAGTCGACGGCGCCCTCGGCCATGATCGTCTTGGCCTGGCGCAGGCCGACGACGACCGAGATCACCGTGATCACGATCAGCACGATGACGATGGGCGAGAAGATGTAGTCGATGCCCTCCTCGAAGCCCTTGCGAAACCGCGAGCGGGCGATCTGGACCGCCTGATTGGCATAGGTCTCGGCGGGGTTCGACAGGACGAAGCCGATCAGGAAGGCCGGCCGCGACCAGTCGAAGCGGCGCATCAGGATGCCCAGAAGCCCGATCGCGAAGAGGGCGACCAGGTCCATCAGGTTCTGCCCCGACTGGAACGCGGCGAAGGCGATGATCATGAACAGAAACGGTGCGAGCAGGCTGAACGGGATCGTCGTCAGCCGCGCGATGCCGCCCGACGAGGCGATGCAGATCAGCGTGCCGGCGACGTTGGCCAGCGCGAGCAGCCAGACGATGGCATAGGTGATGTCGAGGTTGTTTTTCAGCATCGAGGGGCCGACCTCGATATTGCCGGATCCCAGAAGCGCGATGGCGCCGATGAAGATCGCCATCGAGCCGGAACCGGGAATGCCGAACAGAAGCGTCGGCACCAGACCGCCGCCCTCTTTGGCGTTGTTCGACGATTCCGGGCCGATCACGCCGCGCACCTCGCCCGAGCCGAACTTGGACTTGTCCTTGGTGGTTTGCACGGTGTGGCCATAGGCGATCCAGTCGACGACGGACCCACCGAGGCCGGGGATCACGCCGACCACGACGCCGATGATCGAACAGCGCGCCGACAACCACTTGTTGGCGAACCAGTCACGCAGGCCCGCGGCCCAGCCGCCGCCCAGCACCGCGCCTTCCGAGATCGCCCGGTCCTGGCGCAGAAGCGCCACGATCTCGGGGATCGCGAAGATGCCGAGGCCCACGATCACCAGCTTCAGCCCGTCGACGAGATACGGCATGTCGTAGGTCGCCATGCGCAAGGCGCCGGCGCTGTCGCCCTCGCCGATGGTGCCGACCATCATGCCCAAGCCCGCCGCGACGATACCCTTCAGCGCCACGCGGCCGGCGAGAATGCCGACCATGGACAGGCCGAAGACGGTGATCATCAACAGTTCCGGCGTGCGGAACTCCAGCACGATCGGCCGCGCCACCAGGATGAAGAGCGTCAGGAACGCCGCGCCGACGAGCCCGCCGAAGAGCGACGAGGCGAAGGCGGCCGAGAGCGCCCGCGCCGCCTCGCCCTTCTTGGCGAGCGGAAAGCCATCGAGCACCGTGGCCTGGCTTGCCGACGAGCCGGGGATGCCCATCAGTACGCTGGCGAAGGTGTCCGAGGTCGGCACCACGGCCACCATGCCGATCATCAGTGCGAGGCCCAGGACCGGGTCCATGCCGAACATGAAGGGCAACAGCAGCGACAGCCCGGCGATACCGCCGAGCCCGGGAAAGACGCCGATCGCCAGCCCCATGACCACGCCAAGGACCAGATAGCCCAGGACCAGCGGTTGCAGGATCAGGCCCGCCGCGTCGGAAAGGGCGGGCAGGGCGACCGACAGGAATTCCATGGCGGCGGCTTTCGCAAAAGGGAAAGGGGGTGTGCCCCGCCCGCGAAAATGCCGCGGACGGGGCGGGGGAGTGTTAGTTCAGCGACACGCCGTAGCGGTCCTGCAGCCAGCCGACCACGAAGGCCTTGGCCGAGTCGGGCACCTGCGTGGCGCTCGCCAGGGCGCCGGTGGCCTCGTCGCCGGTCATCTGCGGGTAGACGCCGAGCCGGCCGGCCGAAATCTCGGCGAAGTCGTCACGCGCCTTGATCGCGTCGAAAGCGGCCTTGTAGGTGACCATTGCATCGTTCGACGCACCCGCAGGCAGGAACACCATCTTCTGCGCCGGGAAGCCCGCGACGAAGAACGCCTTCCAGGCATCCCACTTTTCGCCCGAGGTCTCGCAGCCCGGGGTCGCCTCGCAGACCTCCTTGAAGGTCGGCATGTCGGGGAAGGTCGGGTCGCGGACGATGTTGCCGTCGGCGTCGAGCGCGCCCCAGGACATCATCGGCACGGCGGTGCCGGCCTCGACCAGCGGGGTGACGCCTTTGAGATACGAGGACGAGGTCTGGTAGTCGATGTTGGCCTCGCCGCGCTCGAACATCAGGCGGCCGTCGCCGCGGCCCTTGATGCCGAAGACCGGCTCGACCTGCAGACCCAGCATCTCCCAGGCCAGAAGCGGCACGAGATCGAGCCGCGTGGCGCCCTGGCTGCCGTAGATGAAGTCGGTGCCCTGCAGTGCGCTGGCGTCGAGGCCGTTCATCATGCCGGCCAGATCGGGCGGCAGGTAGGCCACGCCGCCGGTACCGGAGGCCAGAACGACGTTCCAGTCGTTATACTCGTAGCGCACGCGCGGATCGCCCAGAAGATAGGGGAACTGGGTCGAGCCCGACGAGCCGAAGATCAGCGTGCCGTCGTCGTAGCTCTGCTCCTGAAACCAGTTGGCGCCCTTGGTCGAGCCCGCGCCGGGCATGAACTTGACCACCACGGTGGGTTCGCCGGGCAGCGCCTCGCTGAGCAGCGGGGCGTAGAAATTGGCCCATTTCGCCGAGCCGCCGGTCTCCGAGAACGGGATCACCCATTCGACGGTCTTGCCGGCCAGATCGATGCCGTGCCCGCCGGCATGGGCCTGGGTGGCGAAACTCGCGGCGGCCGCAGCCGCAAGGCCGAGCGCCACCCGACGGGTGGTGGTGATGATGGTCATGGTGTCCTCCCATATCGCGGGCGCTGTGGCCGCCCGCATCGCATTGAGACCGGTTTTGTCCGGCCTGACGGCGCCACCCTGGACCCTGAAGCTTGCACCAAGCCTTCATCGGCGCGAAAATTCGGGCCATGCGGATCGTGGTGGTCGAAGACAACGTCAGCCTCGCCAAGGGCATCGCCTACCGGCTGCAGGATGACGGCCATTCGGTCGACCTGCTGCACGACGGCGCGGCCGCCGACACATTCCTGGGCCAGGAGGGCGCCGATCTGGTGATCCTCGACATCAACCTGCCGGGCAAGAGCGGGCTCGAGCTGTTGGCGGCGATGCGTCGACGCGGCGATCCGCGGCCGGTGATCCTGTTGACCGCGCGGTCGGGAACCGAGGACCGCATAACGGGGCTCGATGCCGGCGCCGACGACTACCTGGGCAAACCGTTTGCGATGGACGAGCTGGCGGCGCGGGTGCGGGCGCTGGGGCGGCGCAAGCACACCCCGCCGCGCCGCAGTCTGGATTTGGGCAGCCTGCGGCTCGACCTCGAAAGTCTGCAGCTCAGCAAGGACGGCGCGGCGCTGGATATCCCGCGGCGCGAACTGACCGTGCTGGCGTCGCTGGCCGAGGCCGGCGGCCGGGCGGTGTCGAAACAGGCGCTGCTCGACCAGGTCTACGGCACCGGCAGCGAGACCGACGAGAAGGTGATCGAGGTTTACGTCTCGCGGCTGAGAAAACGCCTGGCGCGGCATGGCGTCCGGATCCGGGTCAGCCGCGGCATCGGCTATGCGCTGGCGGTCGAGCCGCCATGAGGCGCGCCCTGTCCTTGCGCGTCCGGCTGACGCTGATCGTGCTGCTGCCGCTGTTGGCGATCGCGTTTGCCACCGGGCTCTGGCAACTCGACACTGCGCGCCGCACCGCCGCCGACGTCTTCGACCGGAGCCTGTTGTCGGCCGCGCTGGCGGTGTCGAACGACGTCGCCATCTCGGGCGGCGACGCGCTGTCGCCCAGGACCGAACAGATTCTGTCGGACACCTCTGGCGGGCGCGTCTTCTACCACGTCTACGCCCCCGACGGCGTGATCGTAGCCGGCTATGCCACGCCGCCGGTGGGGATCCCGCGCGCCGCGACGGTGGAAACCGGCCCGACCTATTTCCAGGCCACCTATCTGGGCCGCGAGGTCAGCGGCGTGCGGCTGCAGACCCAGACCGAGATCGACGATTTCAGCGGCGTCTTCACCACCACGGTCTGGCAGGACACCGCGGTGCGCAGCGCGTTCATGCGCGACCTCGTCTTGCGTTCGCTGATCGCGATCTGCGGGCTGATCGTGTCGGTGGCGCTAGTGGTCTGGTTCGGCATCCGCCTGGGGCTGAGACCGCTGATCGATCTTCAGCAGGCGATCGAGCGGCGCTCGAGCGACGAGCTGTCGCCGATCCGGCGGCCGGTGCCCGAAGAGGTCACCGGCATCGTCGAGACGTTGAATTCGCTCTTCGCCCAGGTCTCGCGCAGCATGAGCGCCCAGGCCGAGTTCATCTCGAACGCCGCGCATCAGCTGCGCAACCCGATCGCCGGCGTGCTGGCCCTGGCCGAGGCGGTGCACGCGGCGCCGACGCAGGCGCAGGCGCGCGCCCGGTCGGCCGATCTCTTGGGTGCGGCGCGCGACACCGCCGATCTGACCCAGCGGCTCTTGATGCTGGAACGCGCCAAGGCGACGAGCCCGGCCTCGCAATTCGAGACCGTCGATCTGGCGCACAGCCTCGGCATCTGGGTCGCGCCGGGCCGCCGCGCAGCCGGTCCCGGGGTCACCGTCGATCTGGAGGTGGCGGCAGATGTCGGCACGCTGACCTGCGATCCGACCATGCTGCGCGAGGCGGTCAGCAATCTCATCGACAACGCCCTGACCCATGGCGGGCCGGGGCTTGCCCGGGTGTGCGTCGCGGCCGAGCGTGCCGGCACGGCGGTCGAGATCAGCATCTCCGACGACGGCCGGGGCATCGCCGAGCCCGATATTCCGGCCGCAGTCGCGCGGTTTTCGCAGCTGTCGCCGGGCGCGGGCAGCGGGCTGGGGCTGGCGATTGCCGATGCGGTGGCGGCGGCCCATGGCGGGGCGATGCGGGTCGAGCCGCTGAACCCGGGGGTGCGGGTGACGCTATCGCTGCCGCTGCGGGGCGGGCCAAGCGCGTCTTGAACCGGCGTCGCGGCGTCAACGTGCGCCGCGCCACAGCATGTCCTGCTGGTGCTGCTGGATCGTCACCGCCAGCCCGCCGAACTGCTTGGCGACGAAGGCCTTGAATCGGGCGGCGGCGGGCGAAGCGGGCGCGGCCCGTGCCGTCAACAGCCCCAGGTCGCGGTCGGGATGGCCGATCTGCAGCGACAGCGCGCCGAGCGTGTTTTGCCGCCGCAGCATGAATACCACGGAATAGGGCAGGACGGTCAGCGCGTCCGATCCGGTCAGGATGCTGATCACCGAGGCCAGCGTGCCGCCGGTGAAGCTGATCTTGAACGCCTCGGTGCCGATATTGGCCAACGCCCGGCGCAGGTCCTTGTAGAGCGGGCTGTCGACCGGCGGCGCGATCCAGGGGAACTCGGCCAGATCCGCCGGCGTCACCAGTGTGCGCCGCATCAGCGGATGTCCGGCGCGGCAGGCGACGACGTTGAGCCCGGGCAGGATCGGCTGAAACTCGACACCCTCGGCGCGGGCGTCCCGGCGCATCGGGCAGATCGCCAGATCCAGCGTGCCGGCGGTCAGCGCCGCGGTCAGGTCCTCGGCATAGCCATAGGACTGGTCGATCCGCACGTCGGGGTTCTGCTGCTGGAAATCGGCGATCATGCCGGCGATCACCCCGTCCATGAAGACTGGCGTGCCGCCGACGCGCACCAGGCCCGACTTGCCGCCGCGATACTTGGTCACGATGCTGGAGGCGGCGGCGTTGGCGGTCAGGACCTGCCGCCCGCGCTCGGCCAGCGCACGGCCCAGTTCGGTTGGCCGCAAGGGCCGGCGCCCGGGCTCGAAGAGCGGCGCGCCGATGCGGTGTTCGAGCTGCGACAGCGTGCGCGACAGGCTCGGCTGCGACTTGCCGAGCGCCCTTGCACCCTCGGTCAGCCCGCCTTCGTCGACGACGGCCGCCAGGATTTCCAAGTGACGCGGGTCCAGTTTCATAACATCACGTTATGTAGACCCGCAGAGATTCGATCAAGTTTCGAAATCGGCCGCCCTATAACCCCGATCAGGCCCGGTACGCGGGCCGGGGGGCGCCATGTCGTACTTTCAGCCGGAATTTCAGGCCACGACCGCCGCGGTGCGCGTCGCCTTCGGCGCCGGCGCGCGGCATCGGGTGGCCGACGAGATCCGGGCTTTGGGCTGCAGCCGGGCGATGGTGCTGTCGACGCCGCCGCAATCGGACACCGCGATGGCCTTTGCCGAAGACATCGGACCGCTGGCCGCCGGCGTTTTTACCCGCGCGGCGATGCACACCCCGGTCGAGGTGACCGACGAGGCGGTGCGGCACGTGGCCGAGACCGGCGCCGATTGCCTGGTCGCGGTGGGCGGCGGGTCGACCACAGGGCTCGGCAAGGCCATCGCCTACCGCACCGACCTGCCGCAAATCGTGGTGCCGACGACCTATGCCGGGTCCGAGGCGACGCCGATCCTGGGCCAAACCGAAGCCGGGCGGAAGACCACCGTGAGCGACCCCAAGGTGCAGCCCGAGGTGATCCTCTACGACGCCGAACTGGTGCGCAGCCTGCCGGTGGCGATGACCGTGACCAGCGCGCTCAACGCCATGGCGCATGCGGCCGAGGCGCTTTACGCGCAAAACCGCAATCCGGTCTCGACGGCGCTGGCGATTGAAGGGCTGCAGGCGTTCCACGACGCGCTGCCGCGGGTTTTGACCGATCCCGGCGACCTTCAGGCGCGCGGCGAGACGCTTTACGGCGCCTGGCTGTGCGGCACGGTGTTGGGGCAGGTCGGCATGGCGCTGCACCACAAGCTTTGCCACACGCTGGGCGGCTCCTTCGGGCTGCCGCATGCCGAGACCCATGCCGTCGTTCTGCCGCACGCCACCGCGTTCAACGCCCGCGCGGTGCCGGACCTGCTGCGCCCGGTCTGTGACATCTATGGCGGCGACAATGCCGGGCTGGCGCTGCATCGCTTCGCCCGCAAGGTCGGCGCACCGCTGGCGCTGCGCGACCTGGGGTTGGCCGAGGCCGATCTGGACGTGGCGGCGCGCCAGGCCACCGAGAACCCGTATTGGAACCCGCAGCCTGTCGAGCGCGACGCGATCCGCGCGCTGCTGCAGGCCGCTTGGGCCGGCGAGACGCCGGTTCATTGAGACATCTCGAGGGAGGAGAGACATGCTCACACGCAGGAAACTGTTGAAATCATCCGCCGCCACCGGATTGACCCTGGCCGCGGGCGGGCTCGCCGCGCCGGCGATCGCGCAAGGCGCGAAGATCAAGCTGGGCTATGTCAGCCCGCAATCGGGGCCGCTGGCGGCCTTCGCCGAGGCCGACCAGTTCATCCTCGACGGCTTTGCCGGCACCGAGGCGGCGTCCAACTTCGAGGTGATCGTCAAGGACAGCCAGTCGAACCCCAACCGCGCGGCCGAGGTGGCCAAGGAGCTGATCGTCGACGACGAGGTCGACCTGATGCTGGTGGCCTCGACGCCGGAGACGACGAACCCGGTGGCCACGACCTGCGAGAACGAAGAGGTACCGGTGATCTCGACCGTTGCACCGTGGCAGCCCTGGTTCATCGGCCAGCAGGGCAATCCCGGCGATCCCGGCTCGTGGGAGCCCTTCGCCTATGCCTATCACTTCTTCTGGGGGCTCGAGGACGTGATCGCGGTCTTCACCAACATGTGGGGCCAGCTCGACACCAACAAGTCGGTGGGCGGGCTCTTTCCCAACGACGGCGACGGCAATGCCTGGGGCGATCCGGTGGTGGGCTTCCCGCCGGTGCTGGATAGCCTTGGCTACGCGCTCACCGATCCAGGCCGCTATCAGAACCTCACCGACGATTTCTCGGCCCAGATCAACGCCTTCAAGCAAGCCAGCGTCGAGATCGTCACCGGCGTGGTGATCCCGCCTGACTTCACGACGTTTTGGACCCAGGCCAAGCAGCAGGGCTTCACGCCGAAAGCCGCTTCGATCGGCAAGGCGATCCTGTTCCCGCAGGCGGTCGAGGCCCTGGGCGACACCGGGCACAATCTGTCGTCGGAGGTCTGGTGGTCGCCGTCGCACCCGTTCGCGTCGTCGCTAACCGGCCAGTCGTCCGCCGAGGTCGCGGCGGGCTACGAGGCGGCGACGGGCAAGCAGTGGACCCAGCCGATCGGCTTCGTGCACGCGCTGTTCGAGCTTGCCGCCGACGTGATGGGCCGGGTCGACGATGCCGGCGATCCGGATGCGGTGGCCGAGGCGATCGCGGCCTCGAGCCTCGACACGGTGGTCGGGCCGATCGCCTGGAACGGCGCCAAGCTGCCGCCGTTTGCGGCGGCTAACGTGGCCAAGACGCCGCTCGTCGGCGGCCAGTGGCGGCTGAAGGACGGCGGCGGCTATGACCTTGTCATCGTCGACAACCAGACCGCGCCCGACGTGCCGACCGGCGGCACGATGGAGGCCATCGTCTGACGACCGAATTGTGTCCCGGCCCCGGGGCCGGGACTCTGGTTTCTCCCCGTCCTGACGGACGGGGCCCCGCCGCACTGACGCGGGCGAAGGAGTGAGATGTCGATCCTGGCGCTGCAGAACGTGTCGAAGAGCTTTGGCTCGCTGAAGGTCACCGACGGGGTAAGCTTCGAGGTGCCCGAGGGCCAGGCGCTGGGCATCATCGGGCCGAACGGCGCCGGCAAGTCGACATTGTTCAACCTGATCACCGGGAACCTGTTTTCGGATGCCGGGACAATCCGGTTTCTGGGGCGGGACGTGACGCGGGTGCCGGCGATGACACGGTGCCTGAACGGGATCGGCCGGTCGTTCCAGATCCCGCAGCCCTTCGAGAAGCTGACGGTGTTCGAAAACCTCGTCGTTGCGGCGGCTTTCGGGCAGGACGCGCGCGAGGCCGAAGTGCACGGATTCTGCGCCGAGGTGCTGGACGAGACGGGGCTGATCGGGCGGGCGAACGAGCCGGCGGGGGGGCTGTCGCTTTTGGAGCGCAAGCGGCTGGAGCTGGCCCGCGCGATGGCGACGCGGCCGAAGCTGCTGTTGCTGGACGAGATCGCGGGCGGGCTGACGGATGCCGAATGCGGCGCGCTGATCGCCACCATCGGAGAGATCCACGGTCAGGGCACGACGATCATCTGGATCGAGCATGTACTGCATGCCCTGACCGCGGTGGTCGAGCGGCTGTTGGTGCTGGATTTCGGACGGGTGATCGGGATCGGCGATCCGGCCGAGATCATGGAGAGCCGCGAGGTCAAGGAGATCTATCTGGGGATCGAGGTATGAGCCTGCTTGAGACCCACGGACTGACGGCGTTCTACGGCGATTTCCAGGCGCTTTTCGGCGTCGACATCCGGCTGGAGCGCGGCGAGACGGTGGCGATCATCGGCGCCAACGGGGCTGGCAAGACGACGCTGATGCGCTCGATCGCGGGGGTCTTGCGGAACGCGCCCGGCATGATCCGGCATGACGGGGCCGAGGTCGGCGCGCTGCCGGCGGACACGGTGATGAAGCGCGGCATCGCGATGGTGCCCGAGGGGCGGCGGCTGTTTCCGTCGCTCAGCGTCGAGGAGAACCTGGTGATCGGCGGCCAGCACAAGGGCGGGCGGGATTTCGGCGACCGGCTGGATGCGATGCTGGGCCGTGGCGCGGCGACGTTGGCGGCGCATGCGCATGGCTCGGGCTATTGGACGCTGGAGACGGTCTATGCGCTGTTCCCGATCCTTGAGGAGCGCAAGGACAATCCCGGCACGGCGCTCAGCGGCGGGCAGCAGCAGATGGTCGCCATCGGCCGGGCGCTGATGTCGAACCCCGAGGTGCTCTTGTGCGACGAGATCAGCCTGGGGCTGGCGCCGGTGGTGATCAAGGACATCTACGCGGCGTTGCCGAAGATCAAGGAGAGCGGCGCAAGCGTCATTGTGGTCGAGCAGGACATCGGCCAGGCGCTGAAGGTGGCCGACCGGGTCTATTGCATGATGGAGGGCCGCGTGACGCTGGAGGGGCGGCCGGGCGAGATTGGCCGCGAGGCGATCCACGAGGCGTATTTCGGGGCGAAGGCGCAATGACTGGCGCGTGCGCCAGTACGCGCCGAGTGCGGGGACGCGATTGGCGCAGCCAATTGCGGCCGGACACCCCGGAAATTGGGGGAATTTCGGCTGTCTGTAAAACGTCGGTACTACGTCGGTATCACGTCGGTACTGCAGCGCAGAATTTCGAGCGGTTTCGCCGCGCTCTGCGCGTCGACCGGCTGGGGGCTCTGCCCCCAGACCCCCGAGATATTTCTTGCCAGATGAAGGAGCCATCGCGGTGATCTGGGTCGACACCATCGTGCAGGGCGTTCTCTTGGGCGGGCTCTATGCGCTCTTTGCCGCGGGGCTGAGCCTGGTCTTCGGGATCATGCGGCTGGTGAACCTTGCCCATGGCGATCTGATCGTGATGGGGGCCTATCTGATCCTGGTCCTGGTGACGGCGTTGGGGCTGGGGCCGTTTCTGGCCGCGTTGGTGGCGGCGCCGGTGATGTTTCTGATCGGCTGGTCGTTGCAGAAATTCGTGCTGAACCGGACGCTGGGCGAGGACATCCTACCGCCGCTACTGGTGACCTTCGGGCTGTCGATCGTGCTGCAGAACGTGCTGCTTGAGGGCTTCTCGGCGGACAGCCAGCGGATTTCGGCGGGGGCGCTGGAGACGGCGTCGCTGGCGCTGGGGCCGGTGAACGTGGGCGTGATGCCGCTGATGACCTTTGCCAGCGCGGTTTTGGTGATCGTGGCGCTGAACCAGATCTTCTATCGCACCGCCATCGGGCGGGCGTTTCGGGCGACCTCGGACGATGCGGTGACGGCCTCGCTGATGGGGATCCGGCCGGGGCGGGTTTTCGCGACGGCGACTGGGATCGCGATGGTCGTGGTGACGATCGCGGCGCTGTATCTGGGCGTGCGGGCCAACTTTGACCCCTCGATCGGGCCGGCGCGGCTGATCTACGCCTTCGAGGCGGTGATCATCGGCGGTTTGGGCTCGCTCTGGGGCACGCTGGCGGGCGGGATCATCATCGGGGTAGCGCAGACCGTGGGGGCGGCGATCAACCCGGAATGGCAGATCTTGGCGGGCCATGTCGCGTTTCTGGTCGTTCTGCTGCTGCGGCCCCGGGGCCTCTTTCCGCGGGGGAGCGACTGATGGCCTATCAGGTGTCCACCCGGACCCGGGCGTCGTCGGTGGCGGCCATTGTGGCCGTGGCCGTCGTGGCGCTCTTAATCGTCGCGCCAGCCTTCGCGTCGCGCGGGCTGATCCAGGATTTGTTCTTCATCCTCACGATGCTGGTCCTGGCGCAGTTCTGGAACCTGCTGGCCGGCTATGGCGGGCTGGTGTCGGTGGGGCAGCAGGCGTTTGTGGGCTTCGGGGCCTATGCGCTGTTCGGCGCGGTGATCCTGTGGGGGCTGGACCCGGTGCCGGCGGTGCTGGCGGCCGGCGTCGCGGCGCTGGTTCTGGCGTTTCCGACGGCGTTCTTCGCCTTCCGCCTGGCGGGTGCCTATTTCGCCATCGGCACTTGGGTGATCGCCGAAGTCACACGGCTTTCGGTGGCGCAGTGGAAGGCGGTGGGCGGCGGCACCGGCACCTCGCTGCCGCGGTCGGCGACCCGCGACATGTGGTTCGTCGACGCCATCAAAGCGCTGTTCGACGTCAAGACCAGCGCGGCGCGCGACATCCTGGCCTACTGGCTGGCGCTGGCGCTGGCGGTGGCCACGATCGGCGGGATCTACTGGCTTTTGCGCACCAAGCGCGGCCTCGCCCTGGCTGCGGTGCGCGACAACATCGAGGCGGCGCGGTCGGTGGGCGTCGATGCCGGGCGGATGAAGTGGGTCGTCTTCCTGGTCTCGGCCTTCGGCACCGGGCTCGCCGGCGGGCTGATCTATATGCAGAAGGCGCGGATTTCGCCGGACGCGGCGTTCAGCGTGGTCGACTGGACCGCCTACGTGATCTTCATCGTGGTGATCGGCGGCATCGGCACCATCGAGGGGCCGATCCTGGGCGTGCTTGTGTTCTTCGTGCTGCAATCGGTCCTGGCCGATTACGGGTCGTGGTACCTGATGCTGCTAGGACTGATCGGCATCGGCGTGATGCTGTTCGCCCCACGCGGCCTTTGGGGGCTGATCTCCGAACGAAGCGGGTTGCAGCTTTTCCCGGTGCGGCGGCGGCTGATCGGGCCCGGGACGCAAGCCAACACAAAAGGAGGATAATCCGATGCGGAGGACGATTTTGGCAGGCCTATGCGCGGCATTCGCGGTGCCGGCGCTGGCGGGGGGCCATGGCGGGCTGCCGGGCATGAAGGGGATCGACCATATCGGCTTCACCGTGCCGGATCTCGGCGAGGCGGTGGCGTTTTTCCGCGACGTGCTGGGCTGCGGCGAGTTCTATCCGCTGGGGCCGTTTTCGGGTGGCGACTCGACCTGGATGGCGGATCATCTGAACGTTGACGCCAAAGCGACGATCCCCGAGATGCGGCTGATGCGCTGCGGCAATGGCGCGAACCTGGAGATCTTTCAGTACACCGCGCCGGACCAGACCATGACCGGGCCGCGAAACTCGGACATTGGCGGGCATCACATCGCGTTTTACGTCGACGATATGGAGGCTGCCGTGGCCTATCTGCGCGACAATGGCGTGCAGGTGCTGGGCAACCCGACGACGATGACCGAGGGGCCGTCTGCGGGCGAGACCTGGGTCTATTTCCTCGCCCCCTGGGGCATGCAGCTGGAACTTGTGAGCTATCCCGACGGCAAGGCCTACGAGGCCGAATTCGACGGGCGGCTCTGGGATCCGCGGTCGTAACGCAAGCAGACGGGAGACGCCGCCATGGCAAAGTATGAAACGGATGTTCTGATCATCGGCACCGGCCCGGCCGGGTCCGCCACGGCGGCGCTTTTGTCGAGCTACGGCATCGAGAACATGGCGATCAACCGCTACCGGTGGCTCGCCAATACGCCCAGGGCGCATATCACCAACCAGCGCACGATGGAGGTGCTGCGCGATCTCGGCCGCGAGGTCGAGGATGAGGCCTATATGCACGCCACCGAGCAGGACCTGATGGGCGAGAACGTGTTCTGCGAAAGCCTCGCGGGCGAGGAAATCGGCCGGATGAAGTCCTGGGGCAAGCACCCGTTGAGCCGGGCCGAGCACCACCTATCCTCACCCTGCCACATGAACGACCTGCCGCAGACCTTCATGGAGCCGCTTCTCTTCAAGACCGCCTGTTCGCGGGGCACGCAAGCGCGGATGTCGACGGAATACCTCAGCCACGAACAGGACGCCGACGGCGTGACGACGACCTGCCGCGACCGGCTGTCGGGCGAGGAGTATCAGGTGCGATCGAAGTACCTCGTCGGCGCGGATGGCGGCAATTCGCTGGTGGCCGAGCATGCGGGTCTGGACTTCGAGGGCAAGATGGGCGTCGGCGGGTCGATGAACATCCTGTTCCGAGCGGACTTGTCGCGTTACGTCGCGCACCGGCCGAGCGTGCTTTACTGGGTGATGCAGCCCGGCGCGGATGTGGGCGGCATCGGCATGGGGCTGGTGCGCATGGTGCGGCCCTGGAACGAGTGGCTGATCGTCTGGGGCTACGACATCAGCCAGCCAGCGCCGGAGGTCGACGCGGCGATGGCGACACAGGTGGCGCGCCAGCTCGTCGGCGATCCGGAGCTGGAGATCGAGCTTCTCAGCGCCAACACCTGGACGGTCAACAATATGTACGCCACGACGATGTCGGCGGGCCGGGTGTTCTGCATGGGCGACGCCACGCACCGGCATCCGCCGTCGAACGGTCTGGGGTCGAACACCTCGATCCAGGACAGCTTCAACCTCGCCTGGAAGCTGGCGGCGGTGCTGAAGGGGCAGGCGGGGGCGGCGCTGCTCGAGAGCTACAATGCCGAACGCGCGCCGGTGGCCAAGCAGATCGTGACGCGCGCCAACCAGTCGATCGCCGAGTTCGGGCCGATCTTCGAGGCCCTGGGCATGGCCGAGGGCGTGGACCCCGAGGTGATGCAGCAGAACCTTCTGGCGCGCTGCGACGCGACGCCCGAGGCCGAGACGCAGCGTGCCGCGATCCGCGAGGCGATCGCCTTCAAGAAGTACGAATTCGACGCCCACGGGGTCGAGATGAACCAGCGTTACCGCTCGGACGCGATCGAAACCGACGGGCAGATCGAGCCGGCCTTCGAGCTCGATGCCGAACTGCACTACCAGCCCACCACCTGGCCCGGCGCGCGCCTGCCGCATTCCTGGGTCTTCGACCACGACACCGGGGCGCAATTCTCGACCCTCGATCTCTGTGGCCGGGGCAAGTTCACCTTGCTGACCGGGATCGGCGGCGAGGCCTGGCAAGGCGCGGCGAAGACTGTGGGCGACGCGCTTGGCATCGAGATCGCGGTGCACATCATCGGACCGCGGATGAAATACGTCGATCACACCGGCGACTGGGCCCGGGCGCGCGAGATCACCGATTCGGGCTGCGTGCTGACCCGGCCCGACCAGCACGTCGCATGGCGCGCGGGCGCGGTGACCGACGATCCGGCGGGTGACCTGCGCCGGGTGATGACCAAGATCCTGGCCCGCTGAGGAGAACAGACAATGGATGCACACGAACTGGGCTACTTCACCGAAGCGACCTCGGCCGAGGTCGTCGCTGGCCGCAACAAGAACGCCGAAAGCGACCGGCTGCGCGAGGTGATGGAGGTGATCACCCGCAAGCTGCACGAGGCGATCAAGGAGATCGAGCCGACCCAGGAGGAGTGGTTCGAGGCGATCATGTTCCTGACCCGCACGGGCCATATGTGCGACGACTGGCGGCAGGAATTCATCCTGCTCAGCGACGTCCTGGGCGTGTCGATGCTGGTCGACGCGGTGAACTCGCGGCGGCCCACCGGCGCCAGCGAGAACACCGTGCTGGGGCCGTTCCATGTGGGCGACGCGCCGGAATACCAGATGGGCCACAACATCTGCCTCGACCAGAAGGGTGACGATATGGTGGTCCGCGGCACAGTGCGCGACGTCGATGGCAACCCGCTGGAGGGCGTCAAGATCGACGTCTGGCAGGCCAACGACGAAGGCTTCTACGACGTCCAGCAAAAGGGCATCCAGCCCGATTTCAACCTGCGCGGCGTGTTCCGGACCGGGGCCGACGGCACCTATTGGTTCCGCGCTGTGCGGCCCAAGCACTACTCGATCCCCGCCGACGGGCCGGTAGGCGACCTGTTGCGGCGCCTGGGGCGGCACCCGTTCCGGCCGGCGCATCTGCACTACATCGTGTCGAAGGACGGCTATGACGAGCTGACCACGCATATCTTCGACCCCGACGACGAATACCTGCACTCGGACGCCGTGTTCGGGGTCAAGCAGTCGCTGATCGCCGAGTTCGTCCGCGTCGAGGAGCCCGAGCGGGCCAAGGCGGTCGGCTTCGACGGGCCCTATTGGGACGTCGAGTTCGACTTCGTCCTGGCGCCCAAGGCGGCGAAGGCGGCCTGACGCGATGAAGGACATGCCCCCGACCGACACCGAAACGCTCGACCGCGAGGCCCGCGCCGCGGCGCAGGCGCTGCAGGACGAGCGGTTGATCGCCGACCCGGACACGCTGCGGCTGCTCTTCACAGAGGCGCGCACGCATTACGGCTGGCACGGCCGCGAGGTGACCGACGAAACCCTGCGGCGGATCCATGAGATCGCCAAGATGGGTCCGACCTCGATGAACCAGCAGCCGATGCGGGTTCTGTTCATCCGGTCGGACGAGGCCAAGGACCGGCTGGAGCCGTGCCTGTTCAAGGCTAACAAACCCAAGATGCGCGCCGCCCCGGTGACCGCCATCGTCGCCTACGACCTGAACTTCTGGGAGGAACTGCCGCGGCTCTTCCCGCCCAACAAGGACGCCAGCGACATCTTCCGCAACAACGCCACCGCGGCGCAGATCAACGCCTTCCGCAACGGCACGCTGCAGGGCGCCTATCTGATGCTGGCGGCGCGCGCGGTGGGGCTCGATATCGGCGCGATGTCGGGCTTCGACAACGCCAAGCTCGACGAGGAGTTCTTTCACGGCACCTCGCTGAAATCGAATTTCCTGATCAACCTGGGCTACGCGGACACCGCCAAGATCTTCCGGCGGCTGCCCCGGCTCGACTACGACACAGTGTGTCAGACGCTATAGGGAGGCGCGCCAATGTCCGGACCGACGATCACCAAAGACGACATCCTGAAGGCCTCGGCCGGTATGCTGCAAAAACAGCTCTACGCCGTCTTCACCACGCCCACGAACGGGTTGGGCCCGGTGATGGAGAACATCGAAGAGCACCTGAAATTCCAGGTCGAGCTGGAACAGAAGGGCATCATGCTAGGGGCCGGGCCGTTCTGGGCCGATGACGAGCATACCTGGAATGGCGAGGGCATGGTGATCATCCGCGCCGACAGCCTGGCCCTCGCCCGGCAGATCGCCGAAAGCGACCCGATGCACAGCTCTGGCGCGCGGTCCTTCACCGTGCGGCCCTGGCTTTTGAACGAAGGGCGGATCACCGTCACGGTCGATTTCTCGACCGGCCAACACGCCGTCGCATGACCGGCGGCGACCATAGAGGGAGGAGACCGATGAACACGAAGATTGCGGCGCTGGCGATTGGTCTGGCGGCCACCGCGGCGGGGGCGGAGACCTACAATTTGACCATGGCCTCGAGCCATCCCACCGTGCTGCCCTGGGTCGGGCAGTTGTCGACCCTGGTGGTGGCGGAGTCCAATGCCCGGCTCGAGGCGATGGGGTCAGAGGACCGGATCGAATGGACCGAGGCCTATGGCGGCGCGCTGTACGGCTTCAAGGACACGCTGGAGGCGGTTGGCGACGGTCTGACCGATGCCGGCTGGGTCGGCACGCTGTGGGAGGGCTCGAAGATGCCCCTGCAGAACGTGACCTACTTCACGCCGTTCGTCAGCGACGACCTGGTGGCCACTCTGCAGATCATGAACGAGCTACACCGCGAACTGCCGCAGCTGCAGGAAGCCTGGGACGACCAGAACGTGGTGTTCCTGGGCGCCAGCGGGGTCGAGACCTATCACCTTCTGACCAACTTCCCGGTGACCTCGATCGCCGATCTCGAGGGCCGCAAGATCCTCGCCCCCGGTCCCTCGGCGAACTGGATCAAGCACCTGGGCGCGGTGCCGGTGAACGGCGCGCTGCCGACCTATTACAACCAGGTCCAGACCGGCGTCGCCGATGGTATGGTAGTGATCCTGACCGGCGCCTTCCCCAACAAGCATTACGAGGTGGCGCCCTACGTCACGCTGGTGGGGATCGGCGCGCATATGACCGGCGGGCTCGGCATCAACAAGGACGTCTGGGACGGGCTGTCGGACGACGTGCGCCAGGTGCTGCGCGCGCTCGGCGAGGACTACACCGTCGCCCATGCCGAAGAGGTGATGGCGCGCTACGAGACCTTCCTGGCCAAGCTGCCCGAAGTCGGCGCGACGGTGACCGAGCTGCCGATGGCCGATGTCGAGGCCTGGAAGGCGGGGCTGCCGAACCTGGCCGGGGACTGGGCCGCAGCCAATGCCGATGCCGGCGCCGCCGAGGTGATCGCGGCCTACATGGCCAAGGTGCGCGCGGCGGGGCTGGAGCCCAAGATCGCCTGGGACGACCGTTAGGCCCGGGCCGGGCGTGGTCCTGACCGAACGCCAGCTCCGCCACGGTGCGGACCGGATCGAGGCGGGCGTCGCGGCGCTGACCGGCGCGGTCAGCGGCGCGGCGTCGGTCTGGATTTTTTGCCTGATGATCCTGATCTGCGCCGACATCTTCGGGCGCAGCGTGCTCAATGCCCCGGTCCAGGGCGTGGCCGAAATCGTCGCCAATTCGATCGTCGCCATCGTGTTTCTGCAGGCGGCGCATGCGCTGATGACCGGGCGGATGACCCGCACCGACATCCTGATCGGCGCGCTGGAGGACAAACGCCCCTTCGCCGCCGCCGCGATCCGGCTGGTGTTTCACGCCGCCGGGCTCGCGGTCTTCGCGCTGATCGCTCAGGGCACCTGGCCCAAGCTGGTGGACGCCTGGGTCGAGAACGAGTTCTTCGGCGCCCAGGGCGTCTTCACCGCGCCGGTCTGGCCGATCAAGGCCTGCCTCTTCGGCGGTTCGCTGCTGACCTGCCTGGCCTTCGCCGCCAAGGCGCTTCTCGACGTCAAGGTGCTGGTGGGCGAGGGCCGGGTGGCGCCGCTGACGGTTCGGCACACGGTGCTGCAGACGCCGAAGGGCTGGCCCTTCGTCATCGGCTTCGCCGTTCTGTTGGTGCTGGGCTACGCGGTCTTTGCCGCCGATCTCGGCCGGATCCAGATCGGATTCGCCGCCATCGCCTTCATGCTGGTGCTGATCTTTTCCGGCGCGCATATCGCGGTGGCGCTGATCGTGCTGTCGTTTCTGGGCATCTGGCTCATCCGCGACAACCCGACCGTGGCGGTGCGCAGCCTGGCCTTGGCCGCCGACGGGGCGATCAACCGCTATCTTTTCGGCGTGGTGCCGCTGTTCGTGCTGATGGGGCTGGTGGTCGATGCCGCCGATATCGGCCGAGACGCGTTCCGGGTGGCGGCCTGGCTGTTGCAGCGGGTGCGCGGCGGGCTCGGCATGGCGACGGTGGCGGCGAACGCCGTCTTCGCCTCGATCACCGGCATCTCCATCGCCTCGGCCGCGGTCTTCGCCCGGGTGGCGGTGCCGCAGATGGTCGCCAACGGCTACAACAACCGCTTCGCGCTCGGCGTCGTGGCCGGGTCCTCGGTCTTGGGCATGCTGATCCCGCCCTCGCTGTTGCTGATCATCTACGGGGTTTTGGCCGAGCAATCGGTGGGCGCGCTGTTTCTGGCCGCGATCGTGCCGGGGGTGCTGCTGGCCACGGTCTTCGGGCTCGGCATCTACGGCATGGCGCGGCTGCGCCCGCGGATGGTGATGCAATCCGACCGCCCGACCGTGATCGAGGGCGAAAGTTGGGGCAGCGCTGCGGCGAAGCTCGCACCGATCGGGGCGCTGGTGCTGATCGTGCTGGGCGGGATCTATTCCGGCGTCTTCACCCCCACCGAGGCCGGCGCGGCGGGTGCGGCGGCGGCGATCCTGGTGGCGCTGGCGCGGCGCAAGCTGAACTGGCGCCGCTTCTGGCGCGTGCTGGTCGAGACCGGCCTGGTCTCGGTCTCGATCCTGATGCTGATCGTTGCCGCCTCGATGTACTCGCGCATGCTGACCCTGTCGACGATCCCGCAGGAGGTGACGGGGATGTTCACCGAGGCCGGGTTGGGGCTATACGGCTTCCTGCTGGTCTATGTCGCCATCGTGATCGTGATGGGGATGATCCTCGATTCGACCTCGATCATGCTGATCCTTTTGCCGCTGGCGCTGCCGATCGTCACCGGGCTCGGCGGCGATCTGATCTGGTTCGGCATTGTCACCGTGATCGCGGTCGAGATCGGGCTGTTGACGCCGCCCTTCGGGCTGACCGTCTACGTGGTCAAGGCCACCATTGCGGACCGGTCGACCACCCTGGGCGACATCTTCGCCGGGACCTTCCCGTTCGTGGTGATGATGACCCTGGTCACGCTGATCCTGATCTTCGTGCCGTCCCTCAGCCTGGTGTTCCGATAGGAGGAAGAGATGCGTTTCGTGGTTCATGCCTTGGACAAGCCCGATGCTCTGCCGCGCCGGTTGGAAGTGCTTGCCGCCCACCGCGCCTATCTCGACACCGCCCCGGCGCGGCACGGGGTGAGGGTGCTGCTGTCGGGCCCGATGACGGCGGATGACGGTGAGGCGATGCTGGGCTCGTTCTTCCTGCTCGAGGCGCCGAACCGGGCAGCGGTCGAGGCGATGTTCGCCGAAGACCCGATTGCCACGGCGAATGTCTGGGCCGCGGTCACCATGACGGCGGTCTCGATCCGGCAGAACAACATGGGTGGCGGGTAGGGTGGCTTTGGCGCGACTTTGCGTGCTTGCGGATTGGTTGGCGCCAAAAACCCTCCACAGGCGCGGAATCAAGGCCGCAGGCCGCCGCGCCATCGCCGACCCGCCCCGGAGGGGCGGCGATTAGTCGACACCTGCACACCGCGTGAGGTCCTACGGACTTGATTGCCATAAAGCACAGCAGAACGAACGTCGGTTCGCCACCCCGCGGGTCGGCGATGGCGCGGCTCCGCTCTGCGGTGTCAACGCACCTTCAGTCGAAAACCACCCACGCGCGCCGCCCCGCGCCTCAGATCACCGCCCGCTCCAACAGCGGCGCGCCGGCGGCGATCCGGTCGTAGCGCAACGGCGTCAGGTCGAGGCTGCGGAACACGCCATAGGTCAGCCATTCGGCGGTGGCACGCCCCATGGCCGGCGCCTGCTGCAGGCCGTGACCGGAAAACCCATTGAGAAACAGGAAGTTCTCCACTTCCGGATGCGGACCCACCACCGCATTCTGGTCGAGCGTGTTGTAGGCGTAATGCCCGGCCCATTCGCTCACCACCCGGATCGCCTCGAATTGCGGGATGCGCGTGGCGAGCACCGGCCAGACGTGGTCCAGCCAGCGGCCCGGGTCCATCTCGAAATCGTCGGGGTCCACCGCCGGATCGGGGTCGGGCGCGGCGCCGGCGAGGTAGGTCTCGGGCCCGTCCTGGCGCACGTGCACGCCCGAGGGGTCGATGGTCAGCGGCAGCGCGCGGTCGAGCGGGCGCTCGGCGCGGAACACCCAGGAAAAGCGCTTGCGCGGCTCGACCGGCAGGTCGAGCCCGGCCATCGCCGCGGTGCGCGCCGCCCGGGGGCCGGAGGCGTTGACCACATGGCCGCAGGCGACGCGACGCCCCGAGGCCAGCGTCACGCCCGTCACTTGCGCGCCCTCGCGGGTCATCGCCACGACCTCGCCGGCCACATATTCGACCCCGCCCTCGCGGGCCTTGCGGCGGAACCAGTCGAACACGGTGCCGCCGTCCCAATAGCCCTCGTCCTTGCGGTTGATCGAGCCCAGCAGGATATCGTCGAGCCGGTAGAACGGGTAACGGGCGGCGATCTCATCGGGCGTCAGCAGCTCGGTCTCGGCCCCTTCGGCGCGCTGCACCGTCTGATTGGCGCGCAAGATTGCGGCCGCGGCCTCGGTATCGGCCAGATACATGTAGCCGAAGGTCTGGATCGTCAGGTCCGGCACCCGCGGGTCGCCGCCCATCCGCCGGCGCAGGTCCTTCACGAAGCGGGCAGTGAACTGCGACATGCGGATGTTTAGCGGGTGCGAGAACTGCTGCCGGATCGAGGAATTGGTGTGCGCGGTCGAGCACATCGCGTAGCTCGGGTCACGTTCAACGACCAGGACCGAGCCGTCGAAGTCGGGATTGTCGGCGAGAAACCAGGCGGTCGACGAGCCCATGATTGCGCCGCCCACGATCACCACGTCGTAGGCGCGCCGCGATGGCTCGGTCGGCAACCTACTGTCGGTCATGGTACGCCCTCTTGCCCTAGCGCCGCCGCAGGCTGGCGGGTCAGGCCCCAGCGTAGCACGGATCGGGGCGCGGCGGGGTCAGCCGCGGGTCCCGGCGAACCGGTCCTGCCAGTCGGCGCGCTCGTCGTCGGTGATCTTGCGGAAGAGGTTGTCGGGCACGGTGAAACCGTGGCCGGGCGGCAGCGCGGAAAGCGCGGCGCCGACATCCTCGGGCCAGGCCGCGTCGCCTGCGTCGAGCGCATCCAGCAGCGTCGTCGCCGCATCGGGCAGGAAAGGTCGCGACAGCACCGCGTAAAGCCGGATCAGGTTCAGCGACAGGCGGATGATCACGGCGGCCCGGTCGGGGTCGTCCTTAAACGCGGCCCAAGGCGCGGCCTCCTGCAGATATTCGTTGCCGGCCGCCCAGATTGCGCGCAGCTCGGTCGCCGCCTTGCGCACCTCGATCGCCTCCATGTGGCCCTCGTAGGCACGCACCCGCGCGGAGAGATCCGCGATCAGCGCCGTCTCGCGCGCGCCCGGCGCGCCGCCTTCGGGCACCGCCTCACCGAAGCGAGACCGGCAGAACTTTGTCACCCGGCTGACGAAGTTACCCAGCACGTCGGCGAGATCCTTGTTCACCGAGGCCTGGAAATTTTCCCAGGTGAACTCGCTGTCCGAGGATTCCGGCGCGTGGGACAACAGCCACCAGCGCCAGTAATCGGCGGGCAGGATCGCCAGCGCCTGGTCCATGAACACGCCGCGGCCCTGGCTCGTCGAAAACTGCCCGCCGTCGTAATTGAGGTAGTTGAACGATTTGATGAAGTCGACCAGCTTCCAGGGATCGCCGGAGCCGATGATGGTGGCCGGGAACGACAGCGTGTGGAACGGCACGTTGTCCTTGCCCATGAACTGGACGTAGCGGACGTCGTCCGCGCCCTCGTCGGTGCGCCACCAGCGGCGCCAGGCGCCGTCGCCCTTCCCCTCGCCGTCGGCCCATTCCTTGGTCGCGGCGATGTATTCGATCGGCGCGTCGAACCAGACGTAGAACACCTTGTCCTCCATCCCCGGCCACGGCGCGTCGCCCCTTTTCACCGGCACGCCCCAGTCGAGATCGCGGGTGATGCCGCGGTCCTGCAGCCCGTCGCCGTCGTGCAGCCATTTCTTGGCGATCGAGGTTGTCAGGATCGGCCAGCCCTCTTGCGCGTCGATCCAGGCATCCAGCCGGTCCTTCAGCGCCGACTGCCGCAGAAAGAGGTGCGTGGTCTCGCGTACCTCGAGGTCGGTCGAGCCCGAGATCGCCGAGCGCGGGTCGATCAGGTCGGTGGGGTCGAGCTGTTTGGTGCAGTTCTCGCATTGGTCGCCGCGGGCGCGATCGTAACCGCAATTGGGGCAGGTGCCCTCGATATAGCGATCCGGCAGGAACCGGCCGTCGGCGTTGGAATAAACCTGGCGTTCGGCTCGCTCTTCGATCAGCCCGTTCTCGGCCAGGCGTCCGGCGAAATACTGCGTCAGGCGGCGGTTCTGCGGCGAGGACGAGCGGCCGAACTTGTCGAAGGACAGCCGGAAGCCGTCGCCGAGCTCTTTCTGCACCGCCCACATCTCGGCGCAGTATTCGGCCACCGGCTTGCCGGCCTTGGCGGCGGCCAGCTCGGCCGGGGTGCCGTGCTCGTCGGTGGCGCAGATGAACATCACCTCGTGGCCGCGGGCGCGCATGTAGCGGGCATAAAGATCGGCCGGCAGCATACTGCCGACGAGATTGCCCAAGTGCTTGATCCCATTGATATACGGGATCGCCGAGGTGATCAGGATACGTGCCATGCGCGCCGTCCGGGTCAGGGTCGCGCCCGCTTTAGCCCAAGCCGCCGGGCGGCGCCAGCCGCCGCTTGCCTGGGATCCGGCGGCAACGCGCGCCAGGATGGAGATCCAGCCGATCACCCGGTCGTGGTCCCAGGACGGCGATGAGCTGTGCCCTAGGACCGCCCGACGTCCGGATCGCTATCGCCCGCCGCGCAACCGCGCGGTCAGCCGGCCGATCAGGAACGAGGTCCGGGGCGCGTAGATATAGCTCGTCCGCTCGGCCCTGGTCGGCCGGGCCCGCATCCGCGCCAACCCAAACACCAAGAGCGCCGCATGCCCCAGGGCGATGAAGCCGAACAGGGCGCTGGGCCCCATCGCCTCGATCAGCGCCGACGCGATCAGGGGCGAAGCGATGGCGCCGAGCGCGTAGTAGAACAACAGCGCCGCCGACAGCTCGACACGCTGGTCGACCTCGGCGAAGTCGTGGGCATGCGCGGTCGAGACCGAATAGACCGGAAACGTTGTGAATCCGAAAAGCCCCGCCGCGAACAGGATCGCCGCCAGCCCGGCGGTGCTGGCGGCCACGGTCACCGCAGAACTCGCGGCGGCGGCCACTGAAAACAGGATCAGCACCCAACGCCGGTCGAATTTGTCGGCCAGCCACCCCGCCGGCACCTGCGCCAGCGCACCGCCAAGAACGAAGGCGGCGAGAAACCAGGCCAGTTGCCCGGCGGCCAGCCCGACCTCTTGCCCATAAACCGGCCCGACCATGCGGAACGCGGCGCCGGTGAGCCCGGCAATCACCACGCCAAAGACGGCCAGCGGCGACATGGCCCAGGCCAGCCCGGGCCGCAACCGCGGCGCTTCCGGCATCTCTGGCTGTCGCACCCGGGTCAATGTCAACGGCAACAACGACGCGCAACACAAAAGCGCAAGCAAGTTGTATGAGACGTAAGAGGCCGGCTCTAGAACCCCGATCATCAGTTGCGCGGCCAGCGATCCGGCGAGGTCGACCGCCCGGTAGGCACCGATCGCCCGGCCCCGGGTGGCGTTGGTGACCTTGGCCTGCAGCCAGGATTCGATCACCGTGTAGCAGCCCGCGATGCACAAGCCCGTGGCCACCCGCATCGCCGCCCAGGCATAGGGGTCGATCACCAGCATATGCGCCAGCAGTCCGATGGCACCCGCGGCGGTGCAGGCGGCAAAGGCCCGCGAATGGCCCACCGCGCCCATCAGCCGCGGCGCCCACCAGCAGCCGATGAAGAAGCCCAGGAAATGCGCCGAGCCCAAGAGACCGACCTCGGCGCGGGAAAACCCGATGGCCAGCCCCGACAGCGCGTCGAGCGGCCCGACCCCGCCGGAGGAAAGCTGCAACAGCACCACCGACAAGAGCAAAGCGGCGAAGGAGATCAGTAGGCGCATGCGTCGGGTCCAGATCCTCTGCCGCGCATCCCACGAGGCATTGCGCGCCGCTCTCCGGTTTTCGACCCAAGGGTGTCGTTTCTGCGCCTTTGCCGCGACCCATGTGCCGTGCGGTCAGGTGCATGGCCTGGCGCCGCTTGGCCTAGGTGGCGGCAGCCAGGTGCTCGAAGTGTCCGGCGATGATCACCGGCGGCCTTACGGCGCTTTGCGAATCCAAGCCAAGACCCGAATTTCGATCCGATCCGCCACGAGTTCCGGATAGCCCGAAGCGCCAAAGTCAGACCGGTCGACCGCACCGCTGAGAAGGATCGCAAGCCGGTCGCGGTCTCCCGGCGCGGATCCGCTCGGCCGGTAAAGCCGCGCGTCCAGCGTGACCGGCCGCGTCACGCCGCGGATGGTGATGTTGCCCGCCAGCCGAGCGCCCGCGACGTCGCCGCTGACGGCGGTGCTGGCGAAGGTGATTTCGGGATGGCGCCTTGTATCCAACACCGCGGCGCTGCGCATCGCCTCGGTGGCAAAGACCACGCCGGCCCGCGCCCGCGCCGCGTTCATCGCCACCCTGACGGAGGATGCGGCAAGCCGGTCGAAATCGATCGCCACCTCCGCCTGCTGCACTGGCATCGAGCCCTGGACCGGCTGGTCGCCGAAGAAATAGGTGAAGCCAACGGTCGAGTCGTCCGGCTCCAGCACATAGCGCACCGGCGCCGCCGCAGCCGGCAGGCTTGCGAAGATGAGTGCCAGACCAAGGGTGAACCGCACGATCATGCCGCAGACATAGCGCGGTCTCGGCTGACATCCGCCTCACTCTGGCGTGAGCCGTCTTTGCGGCCCGGATACGCGCGCCCATTGCCTGCCGGCCCGAACCGGCGCGGCGGCTTCTGAGCGGCAAGCTACGCGCGCGTGGGTGCGCGATCGGGTCAGGGCCCGTCGGTCAAATCCTGCAGCCGAAACCCGCCCTTGTGGGGCAGCAGGTGCCAGCTTTTCGGCGGCGCGGTGCGGGCGCGGCGGCGGTCGAGCCGCCAGGCGCGGCGTCCCTCGGCCCCATGGTCGCCTGCGATGTGCCAGCGGCTCTCGATCCCCTGCGCACCGCCGTCGCCAGGGGTCAGGAGCAGCCCCAAGGGCAGCGTGCCGGCCTCGGCTGCACCGGTCTCGGCAGCCAGGTGTAGCCGCCGCACCGCGGTCAGGCTCGGGGGCGCGGGTAAGTCGGCCACGCATAGTGGCACCGCGCCCGAGCGCAGCACCTCTTCCATTGTCCACAGCAGATCCTCGGCCCGGATCGGGTCCAGAAATGTGATCCGCCCCGGATTGACCAGTCGTTGCGCCGCCTCGGGGTTCAGCCGCTCCGGCACCCAGGATGGCGCAATCCAGAATACCGGCCCCTGCGTCCGCGCCGCTACCAAGAGCGCCAGAAACCGCCGCGCATTGCCGCAGAACTCGTGCACCCGCGTCAAGGGCAGCGCCAGATCGCCCAGAAAGGGCAAGGCGGGGCGCGCCTCTTCGCGGCGGCGCGTCCGGGTCAGCAGCGGGCTGGTCATGGGGTGATTATAGATGTTCTATTTTTGTTCTCAAGCTTTCAAAGCCGGCGCTATGCGGCCAAGACCCCGAAGCGGCTCGCCATTCAGACCGACCCGGTAAAACCGACCCGCATCAATCGCTGCCGCAGGCGCTCGGATCGGCCAACGCCGCGGTCCGCCGCCCGGTCAACCAATCCGTGGTCAGGCGAACGCAGACTTCTTCGCCGCGTGCGGGATGCAAGATCGTCGCGCGGGTGTCCACCAGACGCCGTTCGTCGCCGATACGCACCGTCAGCACCTGCCTTGGCCCGGCCTCGGTCAGCAGCGGCATCGCGGTTTCCATGATGCCCGTTCGATGTGCGATTTCACCGGGAATGCGCACGGTTGCGACCAGAACCAACGCGAGGATACCGACCGCGGCAAGCGCCGTCAGCCAGGTATGCCGGTTGAATACGCGATACCGCCAAAGCTCGCGGTTCAGACGCTCGTGCACACTCTCATTGCGGTTCGTCATTCAAGTCGCCCAATCCCGGTGATATTCGCTGTCTCGGACCGACATTCTGCACCGCCAAAATCACACGAAAAAAGGGTACCATCATGGACATGCGACGGCTAGGCCGCAGCGATCTGACCGTCTCGGCGCTTTGCCTCGGCTCGATGAGCTGGGGCAGCCGCAACAGCGCCGAGGAAGGCCACCGCCAGATCGACCGCGCGCTGGCGGCCGGCATCAATTTCATCGACACCGCCGAGATGTACCCGACCTACCCGGTCAAGGCGGAAACGGTAGGACGGACCGAAGAGATCATCGGCGATTGGGTCGCGGCGTCCGGCCGGCGGAACGAGGTCATCTTGGCCACCAAGGTCTCGGGCAAGAACGGCGGCTTCATCCGCGACGGCAAGGGCTATGACGGCCGGATCATCCCAGAGGCAGTCGACGCCTCGCTGCGGCGGCTGAAGACGGATGTCATCGACCTCTACCAGCTGCACTGGCCGAACCGCGGCAGCTACCACATGCGGCAGAATTGGGCCTATGATCCCTCCGGCCAGAACCGCGCCGAGACGCAGGCGCATATGCTTGACGTGCTCGAGGTGATGCAAAAGGTCATCGACGCCGGCAAGGTGCGCTGGTTCGGCCTGTCGAACGAGACCGCCTGGGGCACCGCGCAGTGGCTGCGCATCGCCGAGGACAACGGCCTGCCGCGCGCCGTGTCGATCCAAAACGAATACTCGCTGATGTGCCGCCACGCCGACCTCGACCTGGCCGAACTGTGCCACAACGAAGACGTGGCGCTTCTGCCGTTCTCGCCCCTCGCCATGGGGCTCTTTTCCGGCAAATACGCCCCCGACGTGACCCCGCCGAACACTCGCCGCGCCGTCGAGTCGACGCTCAATGGCCGCATCACGCCCCGGGTCTGGCCCGCCATCGACGCCTACCGCGCGGTCGCCGACGCGCACGGGCTCGACGTCAACACAATGGCGCTGGCCTGGACGCTGACCCGCCCCTTCGTCGCGTCTTCCATCTTCGGCGCCAGCGACGATGCCCAGCTCGGCGCCGCCTTGGCCGCCGCCGACCTGACGCTGTCCGACGATGTGCTGGCGGCACTCGCCGAGGTGCACAAAGCGCATCCGATGCCGTTCTGATCCCGGCGACAATTCCTGCCGCACGCGGCTGCTGTTTCCGCTCGTAGAACACTGCCCCGGAGAAACCTCGACCGCGCCGAACAGTTTTCCGAAAATCCGCCGATAATCGCGGGAATTCGGCCGGTTTTGGCCCCTGCGCTGCCTTACGCACGGGGCGAAGCGGGCCATCTTCGGGGATCGCGATGCCGGCCACGCTCTACGACACGTTACGGATCGACCCGGCGCAGCCCTTCGTTGCCGACGGCTCCACCGTCAACGCCTACAAGCAGTCGATGCTGACCAAGGTCGAGCCGGTCACCGTCTCGACCACCACGCCCGGCGAATTCAGCGCCGGCGACACCTTCAACGGCGTGCTGATCCAGGACGTCGGCAAGGCCTCGCTCACGATCACCTACAACGGCGGCAGCTCGTCGACGACGATCACCGGCTACTTCGTTACGCTCACCAGCGGCGAGACCTACCTGCTGCCGCCCGACGGTGCATCCTACCCCGCGATCACCGAAATCTCGGCGGTCGCCGAAGTCGGCAAGCGGATCACGGTGTCCGACGTCGACGACGACGAGACCGTCACCATCGCCTGTTTCACCGCCGGTACCCTGATCGACACCGCCGAGGGACCGACGGCGATCGAAGACATCGCACAGGGCGCCCGCATCGTTACCCGCGACGCCGGGCTGCAACGCGTGCGCTGGATCGGCGCCACTGAAACGCTCGCCGTCGGCGCCGCCCGCCCGGTGCGGATCGCCGCCGGCGCGCTCGGCAATGCAGGCGCCCTGACCGTTTCGCCGCAGCACCGGTTGCTCTGGTCCGACTGGCGGGCCGAGCTGCTGTTCGGTGCGCCCGAGGTCCTGGTCAAGGCCAAGGACCTCGTCGGCCAGCCCGGCATCGACTGGTGTCCGACCCGCGGCATCGTCGCCTACTGGCACCTGCTGTTCGACGCCCACCACCTGGTTCTGTCGAACGGCCTCTGGTCCGAAAGTTTCCAGCCCGGCGCCCGCACCGGCGCGCAGCTGCCCGGGCCCGCCGGCGCGGCGCGGGCGATGCAAGCAGCACGGCCCGATCTGAAGCCGCACGAAGTGCAAGTTCTGCTGAGCTACGGTATGCCGATGCCACTCGCCCAGCCCGCGCCGTTTTCGGCGCTGGCCGCCTGACCCTCCCGCCCCGGGTCGGATTAGCGCTTGATCCGCGCCGCGATTTTCCGCCTACTCGGCCCCGCACCAGGGGAGGGCCGCCGATGCCGCTGACCATGACCCGCGAGGTCTTCATCACCTGCGCCATCACCGGGTCGGGCTCGACCCAGGACCGCAGCCCGCACGTGCCGCGCTCGCCGCAACAGATCGCCGAGGCCGCCATCGACGCCGCCAAGGCCGGCGCCGCGATCGTGCATTGCCACGTGCGTGAGCCCGACAGCGGCGCGCCCTCGCGCCGGCTGGAGCTCTACCGCGAGGTCACCGACCGGATCCGCGCCGCCGAGACCGACGTCGTTTTGAACCTCACCGCCGGCATGGGCGGCGATATGGTGTTCGGCTCGACCGAGCACCCGCTGCCGCCCGCTGACGGCACCGACATGATCGGCGCCGCGGCACGAGTGGAACACATCAAGCAATGCTTGCCCGAAATCTGCACGCTCGATTGCGGCACGATGAACTTCGCCGAGGCCGATTACGTGATGGTCAACACGCCCGGCATGCTGCAGGCGATGGCCCGGATGATGACCCATCTCGGCGTCAAGCCTGAGATCGAGGCCTTCGACACCGGGCATTTGTGGTACGCGAAACAGCTTGTTTCGGAAGGGATTCTTGACGCCCCAGCCTTGGTTCAGCTCTGTATGGGCGTGCCCTGGGGGGCGCCGGACGACCTCAACACGTTTTTGGCGATGGTGAACAACGTGCCGCAAGACTGGACCTTTTCCGCCTTCTCGCTCGGGCGCAACCAGATGCCGTTTGTCGCGGCGGCGGTGCTGGCCGGCGGCCATGTGCGCGTCGGGCTCGAGGATAACCTGATGCTCGGCCGCGGCGTCCTGGCGACGAACGCGCAACTGGTTGAGCGCGCGGTGACCATCATCGAGAGCCTCGGCGCCAAGGTGATCGGCCCCGAGGCGGTCCGCGCCAAGCTCGGGCTGCAGAAACGCGCGGCGGCACCGGCATGATTCGGGCCGGCCTTTTCGCCGCACTGACGGTACTGCTGATGTCCTGTCAGCAGTTGGGGTTCGGCCAGGCCGAAGCGCCGGCCGCTGACCCGCCTGCGGCTGAGGCCGAGGCGGAGGCACCGCCCGCTGCCACCGAGGCCCCACCTGCCGCCACCGAGGCTCCGCCAGCGCCCGCCCCGACGCCGGACCCGCCGCGCGCCCCCGAAGCGCCTCCCCAATCCAGCGCCGCGCAGGACGCCTGCGAGAAAAAGAGCGGCAATTTCATCAGGGTGGGACAAACCGGGGCGCGGGTCTGTCAGACGCGCACCCGCGACGCCAACAAGGTCTGCACCGCGTCGAGCCAATGCGACGGCGTCTGTCTCGCCCGCTCCGGCACCTGCTCGCCCGTCACGCCGCTTTTGGGCTGCAACGATATCGTCACCGATAGCGGCGGAATGGCGACGGTGTGTTTGGATTGACGGCGGGGCCTTGCGGCCGAGCGCGGCAGCTATCGTTACTTCAAAGGTCACGGCTCTGCGCTGACGTCGCAAACCGCCCCGGCGCGGAGTCAAGGCGCGCAGCGCCGCCGCGCCATCGCCAGTTCGTAGCCCGAAAGAGGTCCAGTGGACCTCTTTCGGGCGGCCGCGAACGCCCCGGAGGGGTGGCGATTGGTCGAGATCTGCGTGTTGCGTGAAGTCCTACGGATTCGATAGGCATAAAGCACATCCGAACAAACGTCGGTTCGCCACCCCGCGGGTCGGCGATGGCGCGGCTTGTCTCTACGTTCAACGCCTCCTTCCTCAAAACCCGCAACCGCGAGCCCAGCACGTCACCCGCCCCCGGCGCGGCTCATCCCAATGTAGGCATCCAACATCGCCCCGGCATCCGCCCATGACGGTCCCACGACCGGGGATGGCGCTTTTGGCAATGACCGGGGCCCTTGCGGCGGCATAGTTCCGCGAACCACCCCGCGACCCACGATCCGGCGAAAGGCAGCACCATGACACCAGGCACGGCAGCGATCATCGGCGGCGGGGTTATCGGCGGCGGCTGGGCGGCGCGGTTTGCGCTGATGGGCTGGAATGTGCGGGTGCTCGACCCGGACCCGGACTCGCAGCGCAAGATCGGCGAAGTTCTGGCCAATGCCCGCCGGGCGCTGCCCGGCCTCGCCGACGCCGCCCTCCCGCCCGAGGGCCGCATTACCTTCTGCACCGACGCCGCGGTAGCCGTCTCGGGCGCCGACTGGGTCCAGGAAAGCGTGCCCGAGCGGTTGGAGCTGAAACGTGACGTCTACCGCACCCTGCAAGAGCACGCCGGCGACGCCATCATCGCCTCGTCCACCTCCGGTTTCAAACCCTCCGAACTGCAGGCCGGCGCCACCGACCCGGGCCAGATCCTCGTCGCCCACCCGTTCAACCCGGTCTACCTGCTGCCCGTGGTCGAACTCGTCGGCACAGAGGCCAACCCGCCCGAAACCCTCACTCGCGCCGACGCCATCCTCAAAGACATCGGCATGCACCCGCTGCACCTGGAACACGAGATCGACGCCCACATCGCCGACCGGCTGATGGAGGCCGTCTGGCGCGAGGCGCTCTGGCTCGTCAAAGACGGCGTCGCGACGACGGAAGAGATCGACGACGTGATCCGCCTGGGCTTCGGTCTCAGGTGGGCGCAAATGGGCCTGTTCGAGACCTTCCGCATCGCCGGCGGCGAGGCCGGCATGCGCCACTTCCTGCACCAATTCGGTCCGGCCCTGAAATGGCCCTGGACCAAGCTGATGGACGTCCCCGACCTGACCGAAGAGCTCATCGAGACCATCGCGGGCCAATCCGACGTCCAATCAGGACGGCACAGCATCCGCGAACTCGAACGCCACCGCGACACCAACCTCGTTGCCCTAATGCGCGCGCTGAAAAGCCAGGACTGGGGCGCTGGCGCCGTGCTCAACGCCACGGACGCGGTGCTGCGGAAGAAAAACGGCATGGTGCAAAGGTTCGAAGACATCTACGACCTCACGCAGCCGATCCTCACCCTTGACCGCACCGTGCCCTTGGACTGGACCGACTACAACGGCCACATGAACGAGGCGAAATACCTGCAGGCCTTCGGCGACGCCACCGACCGGTTCATGGAGATCGTCGGCTGCGACGCCGAGTATATCGCCACCGGCGGCAGTTATTTCACGGCCGAAACCCACATCCGGCATCTGGACGAAATCCACGCCGGCCATCGGATCCACATCAAGACCCTCTGCGTGGGCGGCCAGGGTAAGAAAATGCACCTCTTTCACGAGCTTTGGGAAGCCGACAGGCTCTGCGCGACGGGCGAGCACTTTTTGCTGCACGTCTCGCTCGACACCCGCCGCCCGTCCGAGCCTTCGCCGGCCATCGCTCGCCACCTCGCGGCGATCGAAGCGGGGCACCAAGGCCTGGCGCGGCCAGCCGGCCTTGGCCGGGCGGTCGGCCAGCCGCGCTGAGCCCCCGGACCGTCAGAGTTTTTTCGCCACGACGAACCAATTGTTCGGCGCGCCGTCGAACGCCCGCGCCTCTATGATCTCGAACCCGGCCGCGCGGATCGTCGCCTCCAATTCGGCCTTGCGGAAGTACAGAACACCGGGCGCTTTGCCGATAAGCTGCATCGCGCCGATGACCGGCTTGAGGTACCACATGTGCCCAATGCACGGCGTCTTGCTGATGAACAACCCGCCGGGTTTCAGCAGCTCCTGCGCCCGAACCACCGAAGCCTGCAAATCATCGACCAGATGATAGATGCTCGACCCGAACACCACGTCGAAAGTGCCCGTCTCGAACCGCGTCTCCACCACCGGCGCCACGGTGAATTCCAAGTTTTTCGCTCCGTCCGCCGCCAGCTTCTCGCGCGCGATCTCGATCATTCCGGGCGAGACATCGCTCGCCACGTAGGCCGCGACCTCGGGCGCCAAGGTCAGCGCCGTCGAGCCGGTGCCGCAGCCCACCTCCAACACTCGGTCCTCAGGGCGCAAGTAGCTGCGCACCCGGTCCAGCGTTGCCTCATAGGCCGGTAGGTTCTTGACCGGCTGCGACGCGTATTTCCGCGCGATCCGGTCCCAGAATTTCGTCTCGCTTTTCATGCCGGGTCTCTTGGACTGAACCACAGGGTCGATTTCTACACTCACACTCATCGTCATCTCCTTTCAAATCTTGCGGGCCGTCTCTGGCCGTCGTCAGCGATCTATCCATGCGTAGACCGAAAAGAAATTGCCGAAGCGCGTTGGTTTGATATACGTAAATGCATGAATTGGTCATCCATGACGTTTGATTGGAATCAGGTTCGCGCGTTTCTCGCGACCGTGGAAGAAGGCTCGCTTTCCGCCGCCGCGCGTGCTTTGGGTCAAACCCAGCCAACCCTCGGCCGCCAGGTCGCGGCACTGGAAGAGGCGCTGGGCCTGCCGCTTTTCGAGCGCGCCGGCCGGTCGCTGATCTTGACCCAGTCTGGTGAGGACTTGCTTGATCACGTTCGGGCCATGGGCGAGGCTGCCAGCCGTATCTCGCTCGCCGCATCGGGGCAATCGCAAGCCATCGACGGCCGCGTCAGCATCACCGCCAGCGACGGCATGTCGGCCTATTTCCTGCCCAAGGTCCTGAAAACCCTACGGGCCACCGCCCCCGGCATCACCATCGACGTGGTGTCCTCGAACGCGATCCAGGATCTGCAGCGGCGCGAGGCCGACATCGCCATTCGCCACGTCCAGCCCGACCAGCCCGACCTGATCGCCAAGCGGGTGCGCAACTCCACCGGCCATCTCTATGCCGCGACCCGGTATCTCGACGCCCGTGGTCGCCCCGAGACCGCCGACGATTTGGCAGACCACGATTTCATCGGGTTGCAAAACCCCGAGCGCTTCACCGCCGAGATCAACCGCCGCATGGGGCTCAACCTGTCGCCGGACGTCCTGAAAATCACCTCCGATAGCGGCGTCGCCGGGTGGGAAATGGTGAAACAGGGGCTGGGCATTACCGTGATGATGAAAGACCTCGCCGAGGCCACCCCCGGCATCGAGAAGGTTCTGCCCGACCTGCCGGCCGTCGAGGTGCCCGTCTGGCTGACCGTGCATCGCGAGTTGCGCTCCAGCCGTCGCATCCGCGTGGTGTTCGATGCTCTGGCAGAGGCATTGGCCAAGCCCAATTGAACGGAGCCCACGGACCATAGCCTAGCGAACTGAAATCTTTGGGCTGAACCGGACCTTGGTCACCGGAGGAAACGAGGCCCTCAATCGCCGTGGCCAAAGGGCCGCTTTGAACCGGTCCACCCTGCTGCCCACGGCTTTGCAACGAAAAGAACCAACTCAGGCCTACCCGGACGAGGCGTCAGACCACATCGCCCAACAACCCACCCAAATACCCCTCGATCTCGCGATCCGACACCGCCGCCTCCTTCACCAAGCCGTCAAAATGCCGGCTGAAGGTCTGCACCCGCTCGCTGTCGCGGAACGCGATGTAGTTCCGCCCCACGTAAAGCACCGCCAACAGCGGCCCGAACACCGTCACCGGCGCCGAAAACACGCGCCGGGCGTCGTAGAGATAGAGGCGCAGCGTCGGATAAAGCTGGCGGTAGAGCGTCAGCAGCTGATCCAGCTGCGCCTGCCGCAGTTCCGCCGCCAATCCGCGGTAATAGCCCTCGCCGCGCGCCATACTCTGGATCTCGTGCGCCGGAATCGCGATCTCGAAATCCGACCGCGACGCCCGCATGAAATCCAGCCGGTCCTTCGACGCCCCGATCGCCTGCTCGGTCGTACGCCCCAGATGCGGTCGGTATTCCCACTCCAGCATCGCCCGGGTCTTCAGCATGTCGGGCAGCCCCGCCGGTACATGCCGGATCTTGTAGCCCACCGCCTCCTTGTGCCAGTCGAAGATCTGCTCGTCGACCAATGCTCGTGGTGCCTCGGTCATGGTCAGGTTGATCGCCATCAAATCGGCCGCGCTTTCCGGCCGGTCGCTCAGGCCCAACAACCAGTCCGACGACACCCCCAATTCGACGGCGCATTCGCCCACCACCTGCGCGTTCGGCAGCCGCGCCCCATTGCCGGTCAGAAGCTGTGAGATCGTCGACCGGTCCACGCCAATGGCACGGGCAAGCGCGCTTTGATTGATGCCGGCCTCGCCCATGGCCTGCGCCAGCCGGGCGCGGAAGGCCTCCGCGCGATCACGTTTGTCCTGTTTTGTCATGATTGGTTCAGAAATTCACATTACGCCAGATTAAGTTAACCATATCCAGAATTCAAATAACCCGACGAGCGGGCTAAACCAGTGTCACATTCTCGTTACCGGAGATCGAATGGAAACAGGGCGCCGCACTGTTGTCAAAGCCGTTTTGTGGAACCTGCTGGGGCTTACGGTGATGGCTCTCGTGGGGTTCGCAGCCACCGGGTCGATGGCGCTCGGCGGCGGGATGGCTGTGGTCAACGCCGCGCTCGGCTTCGTCGTCTATCTGATCTACGAGCGGATCTGGACCCGCATATCCTGGGGCCGTGTCCAGCCATGAGGCGGGTTTTGTCCGAATGGCCGACCCTGGCCCTTTTGGCCATCTGCTACGCCGCCTGGGGCGTCGGCACCACTGCCGCCGCCGCACTCTGGCTGCCGCTGGGCATCGCCGTGACCACGCTCGCCATCGCGCTTTTCGCCTCGCTGCAGCACGAAATGATCCACGGCCATCCGTTCAAGAACGCCGCGGCCAACGCCGCCCTGGTGTTTCCCGGACTGACCCTCTTCATCCCCTATGGCCGCTTCCGCGACACCCATCTCGATCACCACCAGGACGCGCGCCTGACCGACCCCTATGACGACCCCGAGACCAACTATCTCGACCCCGCCGTCTGGCACCGCCTGCCGCGTGCGGTCCGTGCGGTCTTGCGCTTCAACAACACGCTTCTCGGCCGTTTGACCGTCGGTACTGCCGTGTCGCTGGTCACGGTCGCCGTCGCCGACCTGCGTGCCGCGCGAACCGGCGACGCCCGTGTCCTGCGCGGCTGGCTTTGGCACATCCCGGCGCTCGTCCCGGTCATCGCCTGGCTTGCCACCGCCGCCCAAATGCCGCTTTGGGCCTACATCCTGTCGGCCTATGCCGGCCTGTCGCTGATCAAGATCCGCACCTTCCTCGAACACCAGGCGCATGACCGCGCCTCGGGCCGCACCGTGATCATCGAGGACCGCGGCCCACTGGCCTGGCTCTTTCTCAACAACAACCTGCACGTCGTGCACCACATGCACCCGCGTGTCGCCTGGTACCGCCTGCCGCGGCTATATGCCGACAACAAGGAGCGGTTCCTCGAACGCAACGGCGGCTACGTCTACCGCTCTTACGCCGAGATCTTCCGCCGCTACCTGTTCCGCCGCAAAGACCCGGTGCCGCATCCGTTCTGGCCCTGACCTGACCCCCATGCCATAGCAGGCGGCATGGAGCTTTGGATCGCCGTCACGATCGCCGCCGCCGCGGTGCAGACCGTGCGCTTCATGCTGCAAAAGCAGATCAAGGCGGCGGGCCTGTCGACCGGCGGCGCCACATTCTCGCGCTTCATCTTCGCAGCCCCCTTGGCCGCCCTGACCGTCGCTGTCCTGATGCAGGCGATGGCCGAACCCTGGCCCCCGTTGACCGCCGCCTTTTGGGCCTATGCGCTCGGCGGCGGGCTCGGCCAGATCGCCGGCACCTTCTGCACCGTGGCGCTGTTTTCGTTGCGGAATTTCGCCGTCGGCATCGCGTTCACCAAGACCGAAACCGTCCAGGTCGCCATCTTCTCGGCCATCGTTTTGGGAGAGGCCGTCACCGGCACCGGCCTTCTCGCCATCCTGATCGGCGCCGCCGGCGTCATCCTGCTGTCGATTCCCGCCACCGGCTTTGCCGGCGGCTCACTCATGAACCGCGCCACCGCCCTCGGCCTCTTCGGGGGCGCCGCCTTCGGCATCGCCGCCATTGGCTACCGCGGTGCGGCATTGACCCTGGGCGAGGCGCATTTCTTTTTCCGCGCTGCCTTCACGCTGGCCGCCGTCACCGCCCTGCAGACCGTGATCATGGCCGCCTGGCTGCGCGCGCGGGAACCCGGCCAGATCACCCAAGTCCTGGCCGGCTGGCGCATCACTGCGCTGGTCGGTCTCACCGGCATGCTCGGCTCGTTGGGCTGGTTCACCGCCTTCACCCTGCAAAACGCGGCCTATGTCCGCGCCCTGGGTCAGGTCGAGCTGATCTTCGGCTTTCTCGTCACGGCGCTCGTCTTCCGCGAGCGCGTGAGCTGGCGGGAATTCACCGGTATCGCGCTCTTGGGCCTGAGCATCGTGTTGATCGTGCTGTTGATTTGAGGGACGGAGCCGAAGATCACTCCAACCGAGACCTGAGGAACAGTCCTGCCGATCGCTCATGGCCAGGACCTGGCTTTTGTGAGCGCTTCTTGGCGCACTGCCTTTGCTGCACAGCGTCGGGCAGAAAACCGGAAACGGCCGGGCTTCAGAATCGCATTGTCGCCGTCGTGGTCGCTGGTAGTGTGCGACTGAACGTTTTCTGGAGAGCCCTGATGAGACGTCACCAAGTAGCTTTCTTTGCGGGCATTGCGGCGGTGATGCTCGCTTTGCTGTCTACGTCCGCCTCGGCCCACACGGGCGAGGGCATCAACAGCGGTTTTGCCTCCGGCTTCTGGCATCCGATCCTTGGGTGGGATCATGTCGTGGCAATGGTCGCCGTCGGTCTGTGGGGGGCGTTTCTAGGGTTGCCGGCGCTGTGGATCCTGCCGGTGGTTTTCCCGTTGGTCATGGCGTTCGGGGGTGCCCTGGGCGTCATCGGCGTGCCGGTCCCGGCGGTGGAGACCGGGATTGCGCTCTCTGGCGTCATCCTTGGCCTGTTGATTGCCTTCGCGGTGCGCGCGCCCCTTTGGGTCGCTGCGGTCATCGTGGGGGTGTTTGCGGTCTTTCATGGCCATGCCCACGGCACAGAGCTTCCCGAGGCGTTCAATGCCTACGGCTACGCAGTGGGATTTGTGGTCGGAACCGGACTTCTGCACCTTGCGGGCATCGGCCTAGGCTTTCTCACCAAGTCGAGTGTGGGCGCCGCCGCCGTCCGTGGCGTCGGGGGTCTCATTGCATTGGTCGGTGCCGCCTTCCTGTTCGGTTTCGCCTGAGCCCAATCTTGCGGGGACGCGTATGCATCCTGGTCCTGGCGGCCGGTCTTTCCGCCGCGCGGGCCGAGGCGCATGCCTTTCAGTCCGGGGCGGATTACTACGCTCAATTCCTTGAAGGCGCGGGTGTCATCCTCTGGTATCCGGAGACGCTGCTTCCGCTTCTGTCGCTGGGGATTTTGCTGAGCCTCTGGCACCCCGAAGGCATGTTGCGGGCCTGGCCCGCGTTCCTGATGGGACTCTTGGCCGGCATCCCACTGGCGGCATTTGTCGGAACGTGGGTGACCTCGGTCCTTCTGATTGCCGGTATCCTGACTGCGATCCTCGCCGCGCTCCTGCAACGGCACATCCGGGCCGAGGCGCTTGCGATCAGCCTTAGTTTGGGGCTTCTCGCGTCCGCGGCAAGCCTTCAGGGGCACGGCGTCCTGGAGCTGCCGGTCTTCATCTACGTTGGGATTGTCTTTGCCGCCAATATGGTGACGGCTTGTGCCGCGGGTATCGCAAGTCTTGCTATGGAGCGGGTCGAGGCGAACTGGATGCGAATTCTTTGGCGCATCGCGGGCTCTTGGCTCGCCGCAATCATGACGCTCGTCTTTGCCTTCACTCTAACTGCGACTTGAGCGCCTCAAAAACCATCCGGAGAGCACCGCCCATGACCCCAAGGGTGTGGCGCCGTGAAGATCGCGAGCCAAGGACCGGTCGTCTTTGCCACAACCCGCCGCATCCCGAGACATCAGGTACCCGCTGACGTATATTTCTCTGATGGCAACTTAGCCTCGTAGGATAGGTGATCTCACCAATCATCCTCCAATGAAACACAGATTCACCGGGTTCCGGATTCTCCACCTATTTGCGCCAATATGAACAATATCAATAGTTTAAACATATGTCCCCATGAGGAAACTTACCGGATCCTCACCCCCGCGCGGCCATCGGTCCGACGCCGCCGAGACGGCGGAACAGGCTCTCTTCGGCGCCGTTGTCGAAGAACGGCACCGTTGCGGGCGGGCCCAGGTCCGGCAGCGCGGCGGCCACCTCCGCCAGCACCACCTCGGTGATGAAGGGCAGTTGGAATTCCCGCACCCTCTCAAGCTCAATCCACTGAAGATGGCTCAATTCGTCCGAGGCCCCGCTGAAATCATCCGGATCCCCCAATAGGGCCGCTGCGTCGACCAGAAAGAACCGCGCATCGAAGCGGCGTGGCCGGCCCGGCGGGGTGATCGCGCGGAACACGAAGGACAGTCTGTCCGCCGCCGGCACCACGCCGGCTGCCGCAAAGCCTTGCCAGTCGGGCGGCGCCGCGCCGGGCCAGGCGCCGGGACGGCCCAGCCGTAATCCGGTCTCCTCCCACAATTCGCGCACCGCCGCCGCCGCCAACCCCGGCCCCAGTCCAGGTGTGCTGCGTTCCTCGATCCGGCTCAGACAGAGCTCGGGCAGTGCCCCGGCCAGCGGTACGTCGTGATCGCCCGCATCGAGCGCTCCGCCGGGGAACACGAACTTATTGGGCATGAAGGCCGCCTGCGCGCCCCGCTGCCCCATCAGCACCCGCGGACGAACGGCGGCGTCCCGCACCACGATCACCGTCGCCGCGTCCCGGATCGCCGTTTTGTCCATGACACCCCGCGCCAGCGGGCCGCTCAGGCGGGTCGTCCGAAGCCATGCATCCGCTTGGCCCACTGGAACGCCACCATCAGCCCCTTCAGTCGCGGCAACAGGTACAGCGAAAGCGCCACCGCGCCAACCGAGAACACCGCCGCCAGCACCAGTGGCTCCGGCCGGTAGGCGACGAAGGCGTACAGCATCAAGGGCGCCACCACGTGACCGACGATCAGGATCGTCAGGTAGGCCGGCCCGTCGTCGGCCCGGTGATGGTGCAGCGCCTCGCCGCAGACCGGGCATTCGTCGCGGACCTTCAGATAGCCGCGCAGCATCGGCCCCGACCCGCAGTTCGGACAGCGCCGCCGCCAGCCGCGCCGGATCGCCGGTCCAACCGGCCGGTCCGCCGTGGTCTCCAGAGTCTGATCCATCGAAACCGCCCCTGCTCGAATTGCAGGCAGGATAGGCCAACGTCCCCGGCGCTCCATCCCGCGCATTGTCCTTGCGGCGGTCTGTCGCAAAGCTCATCGAAAAAATGCGCGTGCCCCGCGACGGAAATCCGGACCGCGTCCGTTTTTAGGCTCAGAACGCGGCGCAGAGTGCGGCGCGTCAGCCCAAAAAGGAGACACGATATGAACCGCACTTCCCTGATCGCCGCCGCCGTGATCCTGGCCGTGGCCTCTGGCGCCGTCGTCGGCACCGCCCATGCCCGCGGTGGCCCCGGCGAGTTCGGCGGCATGCGCGGCGGCCCGTTCGGCCCCGGCTTCATGCAGCAGCTCGACTTCAGCGAGCTCGACGCCGACGGCTCGGGCGCGATCACCGTCGAGGATCTGCAGGCCGCCGCGCAAACCCGCTTTGCCGACGCCGACGCCAACGGCGACGGTCAGTTGAACGAGGCCGAAATCGCCGCCCGCATCAAAGCACGCATCGAAGAGCGTGGCCTGGAACCGCGGCGCCGGGGCGGCGTCGAATGGACGCCCGCGATGGATGAACGTCAGATCGCCTGGATGGCCGAGGGCATGATCATCCGCATGGATGACGACGGCAACGGCACCGTCAGCGCCGAAGAAGTGACGCCGGACCCCGACCGGCTGAGCCGGATGATCGACCGGTTCGACACCAGCGGTGACGACGCGGTCTCGGCCGAGGAGTTCGAAGAGGCCAAGGCGGCGATCGCCGAGCGCGGCAAAGGCCGCTGGGGCAAGCGCCACGGCCGCGGCAACAACTAGGGACCCACCCGCGGTCCTGGCACCGGCGGCGCCCCTCTTCCCCGTTTTCCCCGGGCGCCGCCGATTGCCGCGTAACAGGTTTCAGGATACGCCGACGGGACGATGCAGATGCCGTTTGACGCCCTGAACGACGTCTCGGACGAGGCGCTGCTGGTCGCCTACGGCAACGGCGATGCCGAGGCCGCGCGGGCCTTGACGCTCAGGTTGACGCCCAAGGTGCTGGGCTTCGCGGCTCGCATGCTGGGCGGCGACCGGGCCGAGGCCGAGGATGTCGCGCAAGAGGCGATGCTGCGGCTCTGGCGCCAGGCGCCGAGCTGGCGGCAGGGCGAGGCGAAGGTCACGACCTGGCTCTATCGCGTGGTTGCCAACCTCTGCACCGACCGGTTGCGCAAGGCAAGCGGCGTGGCGCTCGACGCCGTTCCCGAGCCGGAGGACGACCGGCCGAGCGCCGCCGAAGGCCTGCAACAGGCCGCCCGCGCGGCGGCGCTGGACCGGGCACTGGCGGATCTGCCAGAGCGGCAACGACAGGCGGTTGTGCTGCGCCATATCGAGGGGCTGTCGAACCCCGAGATTGCGGCAGTGATGGACATTGGCGTCGAGGCGGTCGAAAGTCTGACCGCCCGGGGCAAACGGGCGCTGGCAAAGGCCCTGGCCGGTCGGCGCGAAGAACTGGGGTATGACGATGGCTGAAAGACCGGACCTCACCGACACCGAACTCGACGGGCTGTTCCAGGCCGCGCGCGACACCGCGCCGATGCCATCGGCCGATCTCATCGCGCGTGTCATCGCCGATGCCGAGGCAGAGCTGGAGCCGGGCGTGGAGCCTGCCGCCCCACGCCCCGGCATTCTCGCCGCCGTTCTGGCGACGATTGGAGGCTGGCCCGCCGCTGCGGGACTCGCGACTGCGGCTGTCGCCGGACTGATGATCGGAATTGCGACCCCGGACACGCTGCAAGATCTGTCCGGGGGGTATTTCGCCGCTGCGGGCTATCAGCTCGAAGACCTGCTGCCGTCCTACGGTGATCTGTTGGGCGAGGGCTAGGGCAATGGCCGACACCAATCCGCCCAAACCTCGGAAGCGCCGCCGCTGGGGCAAAGTCGTGCTGTTCGTCTCGCTGGCCTTCAACCTGCTGGTCGTCGGCCTGATTGCCGGCGCGATCCTCAGTGGTCCGCGCGACCGTGACCGCAACCCGCTGTTGCGCGACCTCGGCTTCGGGCCGTATGCCCAGGCGCTGCCGGCTTACGACAAGATCGCGCTGACCCGGGCGCTGCGGCGCGAGGCCGGCGCGTTCCGGGAAAATCGCGCTGTCCTGCGCCAACAGTTCGAGGCTTTTCTCGCCGCCCTGCGAGCCGAGCCCTACGATCATGCCGAGGTTACCCGGCTGGTCACCAGCCAGCAGGACCGGATCCAAGACCGCCAGCGCCTCGGCCGCGATCTACTGCTCGAACGCATCGCGGCCATGGATGCCGCCGAACGGGCGGCATATGCCGACGCGCTCGATAAGTCCCTACGCCGCCGCAAACCGAACCGCCCTCCACGCGGCGAGTGACCGCAGATCGCGCCCGGTTGGGCGGCCGGCGAATCGGCGATTGCTCGCTCCGCGTTCGACGTCCGTGAACCCCACCGACGCGCCAAGTGACCGGGTTTTGTCCTTCGCCGTCGCTCGAGACAGCCTCGGAGATGACGGCTCAACTGTAGGAATGCGATCGCGCCCGGCCCTGAGGATGCGCGCATTGCAACCTGCGTTGCAATCAAGCGATGGCCCAAACGCCGCAACGATTTCAGTCGTCTCGATGCAGTCCGCCAACCCCTTGGGCGGGGCTGGGCGCGATTCTCGGCTAGTGGCGCGTGAACCAAGTGAGCGGGAAGCGCCAAAACACCGACGAAAGCGGGTGCCGCCTCCCGGTCAATTCTAACCAACCAGCTTGCGCGATAGCCAGCGTCCTCAAGTTGCGCATCGCGTGTACCGGAATAACGCGCGATGGTTGGCCGAGGTCCGCCACTTGCGCCGATTGGATCGCAATGACGATCCGGGGCATCGGTGCCGGTGTCGCCGACTTCGCGCGATCTGGCGGCCGGCATTGACCCCAATCGCAATCCGCTCACCGCACGCGAAAGCGCGACCTCCCTCACACCAGTCGGATCGCGCAAGCGACCCAAGACAAGTGCGCTCGTCAGTGCAAACGGTATCGCGCCGGCCTCACGCCGCGCACCGCCCCATCGTCACCTGGTTGCGCCCCTCGGCCTTGGCGGCATAAAGCGCCCGATCGGCGCGATCGATCAGCGTCGCCGCAGCTTCGGCATTGCCGCCCATCACCAGCCCGGCGCTCACCGTCACGGCGATGCCGCCCGGGACGCCGGGCAACGCCACCGTCGACCCGCCGACCGATTGCCGCAACCGGTTCGCTGCGCGTCGCGCCTGGGCGACGTCGCAATTGCGGATAACGGCCAAAAACTCCTCGCCGCCGATCCGCGCCAGCACGTCCTGACGACGCAGGCACGCCTGCATCCGCTGCGCCACGTCGCGCAGCACGACGTCGCCTGCGGCATGCCCGAAGCGATCGTTCACCGACTTGAACCGGTCCAGATCGAGCACCATCACCGCGAACCGCTCGCCGGATTGCTGTGCGGTTTCCGCCACCGCGGCAAGGGCCCGCTCGGCGTAGCGGCGGTTATAGAGCCCGGTCAGCTCATCGGTTTCGGCGAGCCGAAGCCCGTCCTTCAATGCCGCGCGCGCCCGGTCGTCGCGCGCCTTGCGCGCCATTTCCCGCCGCAGCCGCAACGCCAGTTCCTCGGCGTCGAAGCCAGTCTCCATCAGATCGCTGACGCCGAGGTCCAACGCCAGAACCGTGCGCTCCGGATCCGGCCGGTCCTCGACCAGAACGATCGCAGAGCGCAGCGTCTCACTGCGGCAGCGCAGATCGGCCACCAGCGTCACCGCGGACGCCGACCCGCCCGCCATCACGATCGCATCCGGCGCGGCCGCATCGATCGCCGCAAGCGCCGTGTCAGGGGTCAAAAGCGTGATCCGGTCGCGGATCCGCGGCGCCAGCGCCGTCTTCCACCGCAGTCCTGCTGCCGCCGTGGATGCAATCAGCGCAACCCGACCAGGCGGCGTCAGCGCGGGCGTCGGCGCCTCGGCAAACCCGAAGGCCGGGGCATCCTCGCGCGCCAATTCGCGTTCGGCCGCGCGCCGGCGCAGCAGGTTGCGGATCCGCGCCCGCAACAGACCGATATCGGGCGGCGCTGCCATAACTGCGTCCGCCCCCGCTTCGAGTTGCTCCAGCCGCGCCGCTCGGGCTTGATCGGCGGTCGTCACGACGATCGGCACCTGCGCCATTCCCGGAACCGCTTTCAGGCGCCGGCAGAGCTCCGCGCCGCCAGCCGCCATCGCCGCCGACAGAACCACAAGATCGGGGGTCTGGGCCTGCGCCATCGCCACGGCCTCGGCGCCGGTATCGGCCTGCGCGATGTCATAGGCCGCCGCCGACAACCGCGCCTTCAGGATGATCCGGTTGGTGGCCAGATCGTCGGCGATAAGAATGCGACCCGGCATGGTTCCTCGCAATTTTAGCCAAATCTTGTATGTCCCCTTCAGTTTTCGCCCAGATAGGTTAAAAATTGGTTGCAGTTTTTCCAAGGAGTCGGGCAATGCAGCAGGATCGCGCCGAGATCATTGCCGCCCAAGCTTTGGCCTGGCTTGCCGCCAACGATGACCTGCTGCCGGTGTTTCTTGGCTCCACCGGCGCCTCGGCCGACGACATTCGTGCCCAGGTCGGAGATACTGATTTTCTCGGGTCGGTGCTGGACTTCCTGGCGATGGACGATGCCTGGATCGTCGCCTTCTGCGACGCCGCCGGCCTGTCCTACGAGACCCCGATTCTAGCTCGCCAGGCGCTGCCGGGCGGGGGCCAGGTGCACTGGACCTGACCCGGCGACCAACCGATCGGCGTGTGCGGCCCTAGATCCCTGGCAGTCCCATATCCTCGCCGGCCCGAAGCTTGGTCAACAGCCTGCGCATTGCCTCCGGTTCGCCGGGGGCCAGCCGCGCCTCCATCCTTGCATTGTTGCGTTGTGCAAGCGGCGTACCGCGGGCCAGCCGCTCGTGGCCAAGACCCGTCAGTGCCACCGATCGGGTGCGCTTGTCGCCGTCGCCGGCGCCGCGGGCGATCAACCCGGCAGCCTCCATCCGCCGCAGCGCTCGGCTTGTGGCGGTGCGGTCGATGCCCACGAATGCGGCGATGTCAGAGGGCTGGCGCATCCCCTCGTTGCCGATCGCCAAAAGCACGCACCAGGTCACACGCGTCAGGCCGAGCGCCCGGAGCCCCTCGTCGAGCCGCCGTTCCTGCAGCCGGGCGGCGAGCGACAGCTGATAGCCCAGCGACTCGTGCAGACGATACGGATCGGACATGATTGTCACTGTCAACCAACCCATTGCCCCTGTCAACGCGGGGCCGTCTATGGCAGGGGAAGGGCGGGAGGAGCGGCATGGCGGACCCGATACGCGGCGTTCTGTTCGACAAGGACGGCACGCTCTTTGATTTCGAGGCAACCTGGAATGGCTGGGCGGCGATGATGCTGGCCGATCTCGCCGGCGGGGATCTGGACCGCGCAGCGGAGCTCGGCGCGCGCATGGGCTACGATCTAGCGGCGCGGCGCTTCGACCCCGACAGCGTGGTGATCGCCGGCACCCCCGACGACATCGTACGGCTATTGTTGCCCGGCGTGCCGGAATTGTCGCCGCCGGAACTCATCACCCGCCTCAACGCCACCGCGGCGCGCGCGCCGCAAGCCGAGGCGGTGCCGCTCGAACCGCTTCTGGCGAAGTTGCGCGGGATGGGGCTGGCCTTGGGCGTGGCCACCAACGATGCCGAGGCGCCGGCGCGGGCGCATCTGGCAGGCGTGGGGCATGCGGCGGCGTTCGACTTCATTGCCGGCTACGACAGCGGCTACGGCGGCAAGCCCGAGCCGGGCATGTGCCTGGGTTTCGCTGCGGCGGTTGGCCTGGCGCCCGAGACGGTGGTGATGGTCGGCGACTCGACCCATGATTTGGAGGCCGGGCGCGCGGCGGGCATGCGCACAGTGGCGGTTCTGACCGGAATGGCTCCGGAAGCAGAGCTCGCGCCGCTGGCCAACGCGGTTCTGCCGGACATCGGGCATCTGCCGGATTGGATCTCGGCTCAGGGCTAGGCCCGCGTCGGCGGCCAGAATTTCGGCGAAATTCTGGGCCCAAAATCTCGTCGAGATTTTGCCCAGGCCCGGAATTGGCGCGAGAAACGACGCAATCCGTCGCATTCCGGGCATCCCCCGCCGGGCGCGGCTGGTGTCATGGCAGCAAAGGGGAGACGCGCGATGGCAGAGGTGGCGACACGCAGGCGGCGGGCCGGGGGGCGGGCGGGCAACACCCGGCGCACAAGCCCGCTGGTGATCCAGCAGATGCCTTGGCGGGTGCCGGTCAACCCTGACCGGCCGACCGAGCCGCTGACCGAGGACGGCGTCGCGGCGATCCACGACGGCGCGATGCGCATCCTCGAAGAGATCGGCATCGAGTTTTTGAACGAGGAGAGCCTGGCGATCTTCCGTGAAGCCGGCTGCAGGGTCGATGGCAGCAACGTGCGCATGGGACGCGACTGGGTGATGGAGATGGTGGCCAAGGCGCCCGCGAGTTTCACCCTCACCCCCCGCAATCCCGACCGCACCCTGACCATCGGCGGCAGGCACATCGTCTTCGGCAACGTGTCCTCGCCGCCCAACTATTGGTCGCTCGACACCGGCAAAACCCCCGGCACCCGGGCGCAATGCGCCGATCTGCTGAAGCTGACCCAGTACTTCAACTGCATCCATTTCGCCGGCGGCTATCCGGTGGAGCCGGTCGACATCCACGCCTCCGTCCGTCATCTCGACGTGCTCTATGACAAGCTGACGCTGACCGACAAAGTCATGCACGCCTACTCGCTGGGTAAGGAGCGGGTCGAGGACGTGATGGAGATGGTGCGCATCGCCGGCGGGCTGAGCCACGACGAGTTCGCCGCCAGCCCGCGGATGTACACCAACATCAACTCGACCTCGCCCCTGAAACACGACCACCCGATGATCGACGGCTGCCTGCGGCACATCCGCAAGGGCCAGGCGGTGGTGGTCTCGCCGTTCACGCTGGCGGGCGCGATGGCGCCGGTCACCATGGCCGGCGCGGTGGCGCAGTCGATCGCCGAGGCGCTGGCCGCGATCGCGCTCTTCCAATACGTCGCCCCGGGCTGCGCCTGCGCGATTGGCACCTTCACTTCGAACGTGGACATGAAATCCGGCGCTCCGGCCTTCGGCACCCCGGAATACATGCGCGCGACCCAGATGACCGGCCAACTGGCGCGGTTCTACGGCCTGCCGATGCGCGCCAGCGGCGTCTGCGCCGCCAACGTGCCCGACGGTCAGGCGATGTGGGAGACCTCGAACTCGCTTTGGTCGGCGGTGCAGTCGGGCACCAACATGGTCTACCATGCCGCCGGCTGGCTCGAGGGCGGGCTGATCGCGAGCCCCGAGAAATTCGTGATGGACTGCGAGGTGCTGCAGATGATCCAGCGCTATTTCGAGCCCGAGATCGTCGCGACGGGGGCGGAGGACATCGCGCTGGAGGCGATCCGCGAGGTGGGCTCGTCGGGCCATTTCTTCGGCATCCAGCACACCCAGGACCGCTATGAGCACGCCTTCTACCAGCCGTTTGTGTCGGACTGGCGCAATTTCGAGGCCTGGCAGCTTGGCGGCGCGGTCTGGACCGCCGAGCGCGCGCACCGGCTGGCCAAGGAGATCGTCGCCAGCTTCGAGCCGCCGCCGCTGGACATAGCGATCCGCGACGAGCTTGCCGATTTCGTCGTGCGGAGAAAGGCCGAGGGCGGCGCGCCGACGGATTTCTAGCCGTGGGGATGCTGCAGCGCAGAATGTTTCGCGCGCGAAACAAGTTAACGGGCTGTAATCAGTGTGGAATTTCCGTTTAGCCACCGTGCGGTGGTGCGGGGTGAGGGATGCGAGTTGGGATCAGTTTGGGAGCCGGGCCCATCGCCAACCCGCGGGGTGGCGAGCCGACATCTGAACGGCGGCGTTTTATGGCCGCCGAGTCCGTAGGGCATCGAGCGGTGCGAAGGTGTCGACAAATCGCCACCCCTCCGGGGCGGGTTGGCGATGGGCACGGCGGCGCTGCGCGCCTTGATTCCGTGCCTGGCGCGTAGCGCGGGTGAAGCTCTAGGCCAACCTGGACGCGGCACACAGCGCTCTGCTCTGAAGCCCGCGTCCAGCGCGGCGCACGCCTCACGCGGCTCCATACGCCGGTGTCACCAAAACGATCTTGCCGGCGACGCCGCCCGCCTCGATGCGGTCGTGAGCCGCGCGGGCTTGGGCGAGCGGCAGGATGTCGGCGATGACCGGGCGGATCTTGTCCTCGGCGAGAAGGCCGAAGATCGCCGCGAGGTCGTCGCGGAACCAGTCGGGGTGGCGCTTGCGCATCGCGCCGATGGAATAGAACGCCGTCGCGCGCCGGTTGGGCAAGAGGTTCCACAGTTTGATCCGCAGGAAATCCCAGGCCACGCCGCCGCCGCGGCCGAGCGTGGCGTCGAGAAAGCCGAAGGCGACCAGGATCCCGCCGGGCCGCAGCAGATCGAGCGAACGGCGAAAGCTCGCTCCGCCGATCGGATCGAAGACCATGTCGAAGCCCTCGCCCGCCTCTGCCCGCAGCCGCGCCGCCAGCCCATCCGGCGCCCGATCGACCGCGACCCCGCCGAGGTCCTCGATCAGTTGGTGCTTTTCGGGCCGGTCGGTCCCGACCGCGCGCAGGCCGGCCAGCCGCGCCAGCTGCAGCATCGCCGTGCCCACCGCGCCGCCGGCGCCGTGGATCAACAGGCTCTGGCCGGCCCGGGCCCGCGCCACCCGGTGGAGCATCTGCCACGGCGTGACGAAGGACAGGACGCAGGCCACCGCCTGCGCCGGGTCGAGCCCGTCCGGCACTGCGGTCAGCCGGTCCTCGGGCAAACAGAGGTACTCGGCCTGCGCGCCGATGACGGTGAGGTCGGCGACCATCTGGCCGGGCGCGAACCGCCCCGCCCCCGGGCCGGCCGCATCGACCCGTCCGACCATGTCGTAGCCGAGCGCGAAGGGCGGCCTCGCCTTCACCTCCGGGTACAGGCCCTTGCGGATCATCACGTCGGTGAACGAAGCGCTGGCGGCCAGCACCTGGACCCGCACCTCGCTCGGGCCGGGCTGCGGCAGGTCGGGCTCGGTCACCAGTTGCAGCCGCTCGGGCCCGCCGAACCCGGTCAGGAGAACCTTGGTGTTTGCCATCCCGGCCCCCTTTCGCGCCCCGCGCCTCTCCGCATCCAGACTTGCCCCGCGCCGTCGCACCGCGCCTTGACGCCGATCAAAGCCGGCCAGATCGGGGCGCGCCATGCTGCGGGCGGGACTGGCGCTGTGTGTGGTGTCGGTCTAACCTGGATGCGAACGGGGGACGCCGATGCCAGCCCAGACCGACGCTCAGGTCACCCGCGACCGCCTGGCGATGACGGCTATCGGCGCGCTCGCCGGGTTCGCCGCCTACGCGCTGGTCGAGATCCTGCCTGACCGGATCGACGACGAGCGGCTGCTTCTGTTCTTGGTCACCGCGACCGGTGGCTTCTTCGCCGCGCTTCTGGCCGCCGTCGGGCCCTTGAGCCCCGCCCGAGCGTTGATCGCCGCGGCCGTCACCGCGCTGCCGGCGGCTGGACTTTTGACTTGGGCCAGCACGCGCTACGACGATGTCGAGGACTTCCTCGATACCCTGCACGCACCCGCCGCCTTCGCCTTGATCGTCGCGATCGGCCTGCCGTTCATGATCGCCGCGCAGCGCCCGGGCGAGGGCTGGCGTTGTTACCCGACGCTGTTCCGCGAATCCTGGAACATCGTCGTACGCTACGCCGCGGCTTGGCTTTTCACCGCGGTCGTCTGGGCGGTGGTCTACCTGTCGGACGCGCTCTTTGGCCTGGTCGGTCTGACCATCATCGAGGACCTCCTCGACATCGAGCCCGTGCCCTACCTGGTCACCGGCGCGGTGCTGGGCCTGGCCCTGGCCGTCGTGGTCGAGCTGTCGGATTACGTCTCGCCGTTTTTGATCCTACGGCTCTTGCGCCTGCTTCTGCCCGTGGTCCTGGTCGTCACCGCGGTGTTCCTGGCCGCGCTGCCGTTCCGCGGGTTGTCGGATCTGTTCGGCGGGTTGTCGGCGGCCGCGACGCTGATGGCGATGGCGCTTGGCATCGCGACGCTGATCACATCGGCGCTCGACCGGTCCGACGCGGATGCCGCCGAAGCGCTTGCCCTGCGCGGTTCGGCCCAGCTTTGCGCCCTGGCGATCCCGGTTCTGGCCGGGCTGGCGCTTTACGCGATCTGGCTGCGCGTCGACGCCTACGGGCTGAGCCCCGACCGCATCGCCGCCGGCTGCGCCGCGGCGGTCACCCTTGGCTACGGCGTGCTCTACAGCCTCGCCGTTCTGGCCCGCCGCGCCTGGATGGAGCGGATCCGCGGCGCGAATATCGCCATGGCGCTAGCCGTCGTCGCCTTGAGCGCGCTGTGGCTGACCCCGGCGTTGAACCCCGAGCGGATGTCGGCGCAAAACCAGATCGCGCGCTTCGCCGCCGGCAAGGTGGGCGCCGAGCAGCTCGACCTGTGGTTCATCGGTCGCGAGCTTGGCACCGCCGGGCCGCCGGCATTGGAGGCGCTCGCCGCGCTCGACCACCCCCAGGCCGCCGTGCTCGCCACCCGTATCGCCCGGCTCGACACGGCGCAGAACCGCTACACGTACAATGAGGCCGAAGAGGTCGTCGCGCGCCCCGAACTGATTGCCCGCATCGAGGCTCGCGCGGTGGTGTTGCCCGAGGGCGCCACCCCGCCCGATAAGGCGTTCGACAAGATGGGTCCCCGGCAGCTGGAGCTGCGCGCCGAAGGCTGCGAGCGGGATACTCCCGGCGGCCGGCCTGGCTGCGTCATCGTGGTCGCCGATTTCCTGCCGAGCCGGCCCGGGCCCGAGGCGATGCTGGTCTGGCTGTCGGGCGCCAGCCGCGCCTCGATCGAGGTGCTTTGGCCCGACACCCAACGCAACGTGGCGCGGCCGCTCTTCGTCGCCGGCAGCCAGGTGCAGGACATCACGCCCGAGGCGCTCGACCGGCTGCAGCGCGACGGCGCGAAGGTCGCACCCGCCGAGTTGAATGCGCTGACGATCGGCCGTGCCGAGGTCGTGCTGCTGCCGTGATGCCGGGAGCGGGATGGGTCTTCTCGAATTTCGGCGAACCGGCCCCGGGCACGGAACCAAGGCCGCAGGCCGCCGTGCCCATCGCCAACCCGCCCCGAAGGGGTGGCGATTGATTGACACCATCGCACCGCTTGATGCCTTACGGACCGGGCAGCCATAAAGCGCAGCCGTCCAGACGTCGGTTCGCCACCCCGCGGGTCGGCGATGTGCCCGGCTCCGGACATTGAATGATGTGTTCGTGCCAGGCCAAATCCAAAGGCAGGCATCGCCGCCAATAGCATTCATGCGCTAGCGGTTTTTTAACCCGGCCACGGTACCGATGCCGCCAGACATCGAGAGAGGCGGCGCCATGCACGGTCTGATCAACCGGTCGATCCAATGTTTCCTCCGGGACACCTATGGGGCCGAGGCCTGGACCCAGATTGCTCAGCTCTCCGGTACTGACGAGGCAGGGTTCGAGGCTATGCTCCTCTACGACGATGCCGCCACCGGCGCCGTCCTGGATGCGGCCGCCAAACACCTGGAAAAACCGCACGACATGCTGTTGGAAGATCTGGGCACCTACCTGGTCTCCAACCCGCAGATCGAGGCGGTGCGGCGGCTGCTGCGCTTCGGCGGCGCCAGCTTCGTCGACTTTCTGCATTCATTGGACGAATTGCACGACCGTGCGCGCCTGGCGGTGCCCGATCTCGACATGCCCGCGCTCGAGATGCGCGATCACGGGGGCGGCGCCTGGTCGATCGCGGTGACGCATCCGCATCCGGGCTTCGGCCACGTCATGGTCGGCGTCCTGCGGGCCATGGCCGACGATTACGGCGCGCTGGTGCTGTTGGACCATCAGGGACGCGTGGACAAGGCTGAAATCATCCGAGTGGAGCTGCTTGAGGCGAGCTTTGCCGAAGGCCGCGATTTTCATCTGGGGCTGCGCGCATCATGACCGTTCATATCACGCCGAAAATCACTCTGTCTTTGCCGTCGTTGGCGGCGCTGATGCCCATGGGTCTGGTCGTTGGACCGACCGGCCATATCGTGCAAATCGGCCCAACACTGGCCAAGCTGCGACCAGAGCGCGACCTTTTGGGGCAGCGGTTTCTGGAGCTTTTCGAACTCAAGCGACCGCGCCACGTCGTGAACATGGGGCACCTCAAGGCGGCAGCGGGCGCGCCGCTCAGCCTGCGGTTCCGCGACAACCCGCGGTCCGAGCTGAAGGGGCTCGCGGTGGCGCTCGAGGGCGAGGGCGGTCTGCTGGTCAACCTATCCTTCGGTATCGCGGCGGTCGAGGCGGTCGGCACCTATCAACTGTCGAGCAGCGATTTCCCGGCGACCGACTTGACCGTCGAGATGCTCTACCTGGTTGAAGCCAACGCCGCGGTGCACGCGGTGTCGCAAGACTTGCTGAGCCGGCTCGACAGCGCCAAGGTCGCAGCGCAGGAACAGGCCTTTACCGACACGCTGACCGGGCTGAGGAACCGCCGGGCAATGGACATGGTGCTGGGCCGCTATGCTCGGCGGCGCGACAGCTTTGCGCTGATGCACTTGGACCTCGACCATTTCAAGGCGGTCAACGACACGCTGGGCCACGCCGCAGGCGATCACGTGCTGCAAGAGGTGGCGAAGATCCTGGTCGAAGAGACCCGCGCCGAGGACACGGTGGTGCGCCTTGGCGGCGACGAATTCCTGATGATCTTCCACAATCTCACCCGCCCCGACCAACTGACCCGCATCGCCGAGCGGCTCTTGGAGCGGTTGGAGGCGCCGATCATGTTCGGTACGGATCCCTGCGCAATTTCGGGCAGCATCGGTATCACCACGTCGGACACCTATACCGACATCGATGCCGACAAGATGTTGCATGACGTTGACATGGCGCTTTACGCCTCCAAACACGCCGGCCGCGCGCAGCACACCTTCGTGGGCGAACCAGCCACCTCTGAAGGCCATGACACGGTTCATTGAACGGGTGTCCTCGTCCATCAGGCAGTTGGTGGATTTGGGGCGTGGTAGTCAGGTCTGCAGCCGCGACTTGGGTTTGCGGTTCCGGCAACGATCCGAGGTGGACGTGTCCGGGAGTGGACGTGACGGGCACTCGCCACGAACCGCCATCTGAAGGCAAATTGCGCTTAGAGACGGGTTTGGAAACGCGGTGCGTAAGCCCCTTCAATGGGATTGACCGCAACCTCACCAACGATCGCCCCTGGCCCATCCGGCCATCAATTTACTCCTGACGCCTTGCACCTCGGGCGCGTGGTATTGCGAATGGCCGTTCGGCTGCCGATCGGTGTTGGGCCCAATCCGATTGACCATCTACCGGCGCGCCTGCCGCGCCGCCACGCCTGCAAAGCCGATCCCTGCGGCGCGTTCGGAAATTGGTCTGGAACTTGGCGTGTTTCATTCCGCTATTCCGTCCCGGTAAACCTGAGATGTTGCGACGGCTCCATTCGGCCTACCGAAGTCCGGAAATGGGGGTGAATTGACGCCGGAGCCGGAACGGCGAACGAATTCCGCGCACACGCACGCAAAACGGTCCCGGCGTGAAGCGATCGCCGAGTGCTTCGAACGCGGTCCAGGGGGAGAGGTCGGCCAAGAGTGCCAGCATCCACGGTGCCGCGCCGTGGCCGAGACCGATCACCAAGGGTGCGCCCAGGGAGCTGCCTGGGCATATATGACCGCCGCCGTATTGGGATCGATCGCCTGGGCCTCCGCATCGAAGAGCCGGAGCATGAAGGCGTTTTGACCGAATTCACCCTCGTTTGTACCGGAAAGCGTTGCCGCACACCGCGCCAGCCCTTTTGCCGCCTATGTGAGTGTGAGTGGTGGCAAATTCGCCCTTAACTGCAGGCGAAGCTGTCCTTGAGCGTGGCCAGCACGGCATCGGCGGCGGACATCGCCTTACGGGCGCTGAAGTCGCCGTAGATCCAGCGGATATAGGCCCAGCGAACCTCGTCGGCGACGTTTTGCGCGGGCGGGCAGATCTCGGTGCCGGCGCCGGCCATGCCAGTTGCGGTCAGCGCCTCGACGAAGCCCAGCATGTATTGCTCACACTCGGTCTCGGCCGCCGCGCCGCCGCGCGCGTCGTTGTCGGCGTCCTGGCAGGTCTGCATCAGCTCGGCGGCCATGTAGCCCGAAGCGTGCGAGCCGGCGAGCGCGGGGGTAGCCAGCATCAGGGCGGCGGTGGCGGTGATCAGAAGGCGCATCTGTCTGCTCCCGGTCATGTCTTGGGTCGGCCCGGCCGATGGACGGCCAGACCGGCGACGCCTATTCGGCTTCCTTCTCGGCCAGCGCGTGGATGGCGTCGTCCATCCGCTGCTGGTGCTCGACGTTGTTGACGAAGGCCTCGGAGTTCACCGCGCCCCAGATCTCTTCGTCGGTCATGTTCTGGTGGCAGCCCATGCAGAGCCCGGTGCGTTCCATCTTGTCGCGGGTTTCCTGCGGCAGCGGGCCGGTGAGCGGCCAGTGCGAACCGACGGTCACCAGCTGCTGGCCGTCCTCGGTGACGATCCGGCTGAGATCGTGGTCGAGCGACGGGATCGGCTGCGACTGCAATTGGGTCTGCTCGGGGATCAGCACACCGAGCGCGGTCTTGACGTCGACGGTGAAGCCGTTCTCGTAGCCCTTCAGGAAACGCCCGCCGGAGATGCCGTAGCCCAAGGCCTTGGGGTTGTTGTGGCAGCTCTCGCAGCTCCGCGCCTCGCGGCCTGCCGTGTGCGGCTGCACCGCGGCGTGGTCGAGGCCCTTGGTGCCGCCGGCATCCGGCGTCATCCAGGTCTCGTTGTGCACCACCGTGTTGCCGTCCTTGTCGATCACCGTGGTGATCACCTGGCAGCCGGGCATCAGTGGGCTGACGCGGCCTTCGCCGTTGATGCCGAGCGTCGGCTCTTCCCACCGCAGGTAGCTGCGGGTTTCGCTGACCTTGCCGGGCGAGGTCAGGCCGTTGGTGCCAAGCTCGGCGTCCGCGGTCAGGCCGTTGTCGGCGCGGGCGTTGGCGTTGGTGATCCAGTCGACATCCGTCTTGCCCTCGGAATAGTCGACCGTGATGTGGCAGCCGTAGCATTGCGGCGCCCAGTCGGCGTGACAGGCGTAGCATTCCATCGATTCCATGTGCTGGCCGACGGACATCATTGCGACCTCGGCATTGGGCGACTTCCAGGTGCCGTCGATGGCGATCTGCTTCAGCACCGGGATCTCGAATTCAAGCCCGCTGGCGGAATGCAGGATCACCTTGTCGCCGCGCTTGACCACATTGCCGTAGGGGTTGCCGCGGGCGGTCAGCAGATAGCCGTCTTCGGGCTCGTAGACCTCGGCGAAGTATTGCTCGTCGGTGAGGTCCTCGGTCAGCCCGCGCGGCTCGTCGCTGATTTCCTGCTGGAACTCCTCGCCATGACCCAAGGGCAGTTCCCAGGGGAACTTGGTCACGGTGCCGTGGCAGTCTTCGCATTCGATTTCGACCTGGGCCAGCGTGGTGCCGGGCAGGTTGCCGTCGCCGTGCATGTCGATCGAGGTGTGGCAGTCCTGGCAGAGCATACCGCCTTCGGGGTTCCCTTCCCGCGATTGCACCTGGTGGTGCAGGTCGTCCTTGATGAACAGGTAATTCTTGGTGTGGAGCTTCGGCTGCTTGCCGCCGGTTTCGTTGTAGGGCGAACCATAGGGGAACTCCATGATCCCCTGATAGCTGACGCCGATCCGCTTGCCGCGGTTGTGACAGCTGACGCAGGACTCGGTCGGGATGCCGGAATAGGTCACGTCGCCGTGGGTGACGACGGATTTACGCGAGCCCTGCATCTGATGGGTCAAGAGCCGCCCGGGCTGGTCCTTCGGAATGGTCGGGTCGTTGCCTTCGTAGAAGCCTTCGTTCGAGTAGGGCACGTGGCAGGACGAGCAGCCGGCGCCGCGGTAGTCGCCGCGCTTTTCGCGGCCGTTGACGCCCACATGGCAGCGCTGGCACTGCTGGCGCGAATAGGTGATGCCGGCCAGGTTGGGATGCTGGCTGATCGCGTTCACGTCGACTTCCGGAACCTGCTCCATGCTGTCGGGCATCTGGTCGGGGTGCGCCTCGGCGAAGGCGACCATGTATGCTTTATAGGCGTCGGTGCCGACCGAGGGTTCGGGCCCGTCGTCGTCGGTCAGCGTGTAGTTGCCGTAGACCGAGCGGTGGGTGTCGATCACGCCCCAGGACCAGAGGTTGCCCTGCAGCTTGCCGGCCTCGGTGTTCATCAGCGACTTGATCACCCGCTCGGCATAGCCGTCGTGGCACTGGCCGCAGGAGCGGTCGGCGATCCAGACCGCGCCCGGGTCGGGGTAGAAGGTGTGCGGCCCGCCATCCTCGGCCAGCAAGGCTACGGTGCCCGAATGCGCCTCGTCCGCCGTCAGACCCTGGGGGTTGCCGCCGTGGCAGACGACGCAGCCTTCAGGATCGCCGTAATCCGGGCCCATCGCCTGGATTGTCTCCATCATCACGCCGGTGGTGAAATCCTCGATGCCCTCGTGGCACGACAGACAGCCCTTTTCGGCCGCCATTTCCGGCGTCACCTCGTCGGGTACGTCCTGGGCCTGGGCGATCAGGGTGCCGGCGAACAGGACGGTGAGGGTCAGGATGAGGCGTTGCAACGGAATCACTCCCCGGACAGAATCCACGTGTCATCCGAACGGTAACGCCGCTGTGATCCGCCCCGCCCTGACATTTGTCAGAAAGCCGCCGATTCCGGATCACATTCGTTTTTTCGAATAGGATCAGCGCCTTGATCCATCTCAAAGATGGGCCGGGCGGGCAGCTTTAGGGTGGCTGGAAATTCATAAAGCCAGCCAGCGATTTGCCAGCACGTGGGGGGACATGAACTTCATCCCGAAAGCGACGGAGTGCGGCGCCGGTCTGTGTCCGGCCTGCGCGGTCTGCGCGCTGACGGGCTGTGCGTTTCACAATCTGAGCGGGGCAGAGGCGCATCAGCGTGGGCTGCGGCTGGACCGCGGCGACCGGCTGGACTGCCGCGGCCGGGGCGCCTGCCTGCAGTTCTGGGTGATCGTCGAGGGCACCGCGGCGACCTGCACCGCCTTCGAGGATGGCCGGCGCCAGATCCTCGGGCTCGAGGGGCCGGGCGACGTGATCTGCGCGCTGATGGCCGGGACCGGGACGCAGAACTGGCTTGAGGCCTTGAGCGACTGCCGGATCTGCGAGCTTGACCTGACGCCCCAGGCCAAGGCGCTGCGGCACGACGCGGATTTCCTGGCCGCCACCTTCGCGGTCGCGCACCGCCGGCTGGCCGCGGCGCAGGCCCATATCTCGACGCTGGGCCGGCTCGACAGCCGCGAGCGGGTGCTCTTGTTTCTCGCCCAGATGGCGGACCGGGCGGGTCGCGGGCTGGTGACGCTGCACATGTCGCGCGAGGACATCGCCGACTATCTCGGGCTCAACGCCGAGACCGTCAGTCGCATCCTTAGCCGGATCAAGAAGTCGGGGCTGGTGAAGTTCCTCAGCCCCACCGAATACGTGGTGCCCGACATGGCCGAGATCGCCCGCCGGCTGCCGGTGCCCGTCGCGGAGGCCGTGCCATGATCGTCGAGACCGGACATTTCGCCCTGTGGCTGGCGCTTGTCGCGGCGCTGGTGCAATCTGCGGTGCCGATATGGGGCGCCGCGCGCGGCCATCCGGCAGCGATGCGGGTCGCCGACAGCGCCGCACAGGTGCAGTTCCTGGCCACCGCGGCGTCCTTCGGCGCGCTGACCTACGCCTTCGTGGTCTCGGATTTCTCGCTGCGGCTCACCGCGCTGAACTCGCATTCGGCCAAGCCGATGCTCTACAAGGTCACCGGGGTCTGGGCGAACCACGAGGGCTCGATGCTGCTTTGGGTGCTGATGCTGGCGCTCTTCGGCGTGCTGATCTCGGTCTTCGGGCGGATGATCCCGGTAGCGATGCGCGCCACGGTGCTGGCGGTCCAGGGTCTGATCGGGGTAGGGTTCTACGCCTTTATCCTTCTGACCTCGAATCCGTTCGAGCGCCTCTTGAACGCCCCGCTCGACGGCCAGGGCATGAACCCGCTGCTGCAGGACCCCGGCGTCGCCTTCCACCCGCCGCTTCTGTACCTCGGCTATGTCGGCTTCTCGACCGCGTTCAGCTTTGCCGTCGCGGCGCTGATCACCGGACGGGTCGACCCCGCCTGGGCACGCTGGATGCGGCCCTGGGTGCTGTTCGCCTGGTCGGGGCTGACCGCCGGCATCGCGCTAGGGTCCTGGTGGGCGTATTACGAGCTCGGCTGGGGCGGGTTCTGGTTCTGGGACCCGGTGGAAAACGCCTCCTTCATGCCGTGGCTGATCGGCACCGCGCTGCTGCATTCGGCGATCGTGGTCGAGAAGCGCAACGCGCTTCTGAAATGGACCATCCTCTTGGCGATCCTGACCTTCTCGCTGTCGCTGATCGGCACCTTCCTGGTGCGCTCAGGGATCCTGACCTCGGTCCACGCCTTCGCCACCGACCCCGAACGCGGCGCCTTCATCCTGCTGATGCTCTGCCTCTATATCGGCGCGGCGCTGACGCTTTTCGCCTGGCGCGCCGGCGATCTGGAGGACGGCGGCGTCTTCGCGCTCTGGTCGCGCGAGACCGGCTTGCTGGTCAACAACCTCCTGCTGGCGGTGGCCTGCGGCGTGGTCTTCGTCGGCACGCTTTACCCGCTGGTCTTGGAGCTGATCACCGGCGACAAGATCAGCGTCGGCGCGCCCTATTTCAACCAGACCTTCCTGCCGATCTTCGGCGTCACCATGCTGGCCGCCGGGATCGGGCCGTTCCTGTCGTGGAAGCGCGCCCGCAAGGCCGACGTCCTGGCTCGCGCCGGCAAGACCACCGTCGTGTCGCTCGCCGTCACCGCCGCGCTGGTTTTTGCGCTGGCTTTGCGCGATCCGGTCGGGCTGCTTGGTATCTTCATCGCCGCCTGGCTGGCCACAGCGACCTGGCAAGACCTGCTGCGCCGTTGCGGCCTGCCGCACACCCCATGGACTAATGCGCTGCGCCGGCTCGCCGGGCTGCCGCGGTCGGCCTGGGGTCTTTATCTGGGTCATCTGGGGCTCGCCGTTGCAGCCGCCGGTGTCATCGCCGTCTCGGTCTGGCGCGACGAGGCGATCCAGACCGTCGATACGGGGCAGGCGACGCAGGTTGGCCCCTACGAATTCACCCTGATCGACATCGATAACACCACCGGGCCGAATTACCAGACTTCGATCGCCGCCGTCCGCGTCACCCGCGACGGTGCGCTGGTGGCGATGCTGTTCCCCGAACGCCGCTGGTATCCGGTGGAGCAGAAGCCCACGACCGAGGCCGGTATCCGTACGCTCTGGCATGGCGACCTCTATGCGGTGCTGGGCGACCCGAACGGGTCCGGCGGCTTCGTCACCCGATATTACTACAACCCCGGTGTGCCCTGGATGTGGCTCGGCGCGGCGCTGATCGCGCTCGCTGCGCTGATCTCGCTCGCCGACCGGCGGCTGCGCATCGGTGCCCCCGCCGCGCGGCGTATGCCGTTGGCCCAGCCCGCGGAGTAGCCCCATGCGCGTCCTGGTTCTGATCCTGATGCTGCTCGCCCCGCCGGCCTTCGCGCTGGACCCCGGCGAGATGTTCGCCGACCCCGCACTGGAGGAGCGCGCGCGAGCCATCGGGCGCGAGCTGCGCTGTCTGAAATGCCGCAACCAGTCGATCTTCGATTCGAATGCCGGCATCGCCAAGGACCTGCGCGTCGTCGTGCGCGAGCGCATCACCGCCGGCGACAGCGACCGCGAGATCCTGGCATACGTGCAGGACCGGTTTGGCGATTACGTTCTGCTGAAGCCGCCGGTCGCTGGGCACACCTATGCGCTGTGGCTGACGCCAGTGGTGCTGATGCTGGTCGGCGGGCTCGCCTTCGCGGCCTATATGCGCCGGCCGCGACGGGCGCCCGAAGCGCTGAGCGAGGCCGACCGCGCCGCCGCGCAGGCGCTTTTGAAGGAGACCCCCTAGATGTTCTGGCTCGTCCTCGCTGCGGCCGCGCTGCTCTCCGGTCTCTGGATCGCCTGGCCGTTCCTGCGCAGCCGGTCGGTGGATCTGACCGGCGCGGACGGCGCGATCTCGATCTACCGCGACCAGCTCGACGAGGTTGACCGCGACCGCGCCGCGGGACTGATCAGCGCCGCCGAGGCCGAGGCCGCCCGTGCCGAGATCGAACGCCGGGCGCTGCACGCCGCGCGCCGGCTGGACAGGGGGATGGCGATCTCGACCCGGGCGCCGGTGACCGCGGGCGCAGTTGCGGTTTTCGCCACCGCGGCGACGCTTGGCGGCTACGCCTGGCTCGGCTCACCCGGCGCGCCCGACCAACCGCTCGCCGCGCGACAGCAGGAGGCGCTGACCCGGATGGCCGAGGCCGGCGATCTGACCAGCAAGATCCAGCTCTTGAACCAGGCGACGCAAGAGAACCCCGAGAATTTCGAGGATTGGTGGATTCTGGCGCGCAGCTATGCCGCCATCGGCGACCACGCCTCATCGGCAGACGCCTACCGCCACGCCGCCGATCTGGCGGGCGACCGGCCGGCCGTGTTGTCGGCCTATGCCGAGGCGATGACGCTGGCCAACGGCAACAAGGTGCCCGGCGCCGCGCGGCTGATCTTCGAGGGGCTCGCCCGCGACACCGCCGACCCGCGGGCCCGGTATTATGTGGCGCTGGCCAAGGCCCAGGCGCAGGATTTCCAAGGCGCCATCGACGGCTGGACGGCGCTGGCGCGCAGCTCGGCGCCGGATGCGCCGTGGATGCCGCTGGTGCGCCGCGATATCGTCAACATGGCGCGGTTTCTGAAACAGGACGTGACCGGCTATCTGCCCTACGCCTCGCCGGCCGAGATCGCTGCGGCGGGCGGCACGGGGCTGACGCCCGACATCAACGGGGTCGCAGCGCTCGAGGCGCAACTGGCCGCCGAGCCCAAGGACTACAAGGCCTGGATCGCGCTGGCCCGGGCACGGGGCCGCGCCGGCGATATGGATGCCGCAAAGGACGCGCTGGCCCAGGCCCGGCAGCACTATGCCGCCGCGCCCTTCGTGTTGCAGAAGATCGCCGAGGCAGAGCGGGCTTTGGGCCTCGACCTCGTGGCCGCGGCGCCGCGCGGACCCGATGCCGAGGACATTGCCGCCGCGGCCGAGATGACCCAGGACGAGCGCGACGCCATGATCGAAGGCATGGTCGCCGGCCTTGCGGCGCGGCTCGAGGAACAGCCCGACGATCCCGACGGCTGGGTAATGCTGGTGCGGTCCTACGCCACGCTCGGCGACCAGGAGAAGGCGCGTGTGGCCTATGACACGGCGCTGGCGCAGTTCAGCGGCGATGCCGCGGTGCTGCAGATGATCCGGGCGCAGACCGACCCGCTGATGCCGGGGCGGTAGGCGGGGCGGCGATGGGCACGGCGGGGCTGCGCCCCATGACTCCGTGCCCGGGGCAGCGCTCGGGCGGTCGCTCCGGGTCTTGACCAGCTTCCGCCCGGATCAGTTTGCCGTGGGCACGCGGCGGTGCCCCAGGCGGTGGGCCACGATCAGCGCCAGGCCGGCCACCGCCGCCGCGATGTAGAGCGCCTCGAGCTTGGTCATCACCAGCGCGGCCAGGGCCAACCGCGCGAGGACCTCCCACCAGACCAGCGCGCGGCTGTCGAAGCCGGCCAAGGCGCTCGACAGTAGGTAAAGTGCCAGGACCAAGCGCGCGACCAGCAGGACCAGGGCGCCCAGGTAGAGCGTGCCGTCATAGCCCGGCAGGAAGCGAACCGCGCCGCCGCTGGCGCCGCCGGGGTCGATCACGGCGTCACGGATCAACAGCACCTCTGGGTAAAGCGCGAAGACGAAGGGGATCACGAACATCACGATCCCGGACCGGACCGCGGAAAACCCGGTCGCCATCGGCTCGGCCTTGGTGATCGTCGAGGCGGCGAAGGCGGCCAGCGCCACAGGCGGCGTGATCGCGCTGGCCACGGCGAAGTAGAAGATGAACATATGCGCGGTGAAGACCGAGAGGCCGAGGCCGGCCAGCACCGGACCCATCAGCAGCGCTGCGTTGATATAGGCCGGGACCGCCGGCATGCCCATGCCCAACAGAACCGCCAGCGACATCGTCAGCAAAAGTGCGATGAACTGGAACAACAGCGATCCGCCGGCGCCCAAATTCAGGCTGTTCAGCCAGGACAGCACGTCGAGCGAAATGAACACCGGCAGGCCGGTGAACGACAGGCAGAAATCGATGATCGAGACGGCGAGAAACATCAGGTAGAGCGTGGCGATCAGCACGCCGGCCTGGCTCAGCGCATCGACGATCTTGCGCGGGCGGGCACGCACCTCGGGGTCGACGAAGAGCAGCACCAAGAGCAGCATCACCGCCCACCAGCCGGCACTGCCCGCCGCGCCGGCCGAGTTCTGCACCAGCTCTTGGACCCAGCTCAGGCTGTGGACCTGGCAGCCGGCCTCGGTCAGGGTGCGCTCGGCGCCCAGCACAGCGCCGAAGAGGCCGCAGCCGACCGCGTCCTTCGGGGTCAGAAGTAGGGCCAGGATCACCAGGATCGGCCCGAAGATCATCACCAGGTTCAGGATGTCCTGGCGGTCGAGCCGCATGTCGTCGGTGATCTCTCCGATCGCCTCGATGCCCTGCTTGCGCGACTGGAACACCGCAGAGAGGAACAGGCAAAAGAAATAGGCGACGGCCGGGATCACCGCGGCGACGATGACGCTGGAATAGGGCACGCCGGTCAGCGAGGCCAGGACGAAGGCGGCGACGCCCATCACCGGCGGCATGATCGAGCCGCCCGACGAGGCCGCCGCCTCGACCCCGCCGGCGAAGACCTTGGTGAAGCCGCTCTTGAGCATCATCGGGATCGTCAGCACCCCGGTCGACAGCACGTTGACGATCGGCCCGCCCGAGATGGTGCCGAACATCGCCGACGAGACGATGGCGGCGTGGGCCGGGCCGCCGCGCAGGTGCCGGGTCCAGCGGAAGGCGAGCTTGATCAGCGACCGCCCGCCGGCCGAGCTGCCGAACAGCGCGCCGAGCACCAGGTAGGGGAAGATGGTGTTGAGGATGATGTCCATGAACCGGCCGAGAAGGCCCGAGGAGTTGTTGACCAGGACGTCGTGGACCCGCGGCCGTCCGTCGGCCAAGAGCCGCGGCTCGCCCGCCAGCTTGGTGACCAGGTATTTGTTGATGTCGTCGGGGCCGTGGAAATACCAGACCAGCACGGTGATGATGGTGTAGGCCGAGATCAGGATCGCCACGATCACCAAGGGCAGGCCCCAGACCTTGATGTTGTAGGACAGGAACACGACGATCGCCAGGCCGACGATCAAGACCAGCCAGCCGCCGGTGGTGTTGACGCATTTCGGGTCGTCGACCGTGGTCGGCGGGTCGAGGCCCAGCGAATCGGCGAATTCGCGTTCGGTCTGCAGGCTTTCGGCGATCAAACGCGCCCGGTCGCCGGTGATCTGGTCGATCAGGCAGATCGCCTCGATCTCGATGAAATAGGTCAGCGAGACGGTGAACGCCATCAGCACCAGCGCGATGTCGAGCGCCAGCCCGACCCGTCGCCAGGCCGGCGACCGGTCGCGCCAGTCGCGCCACATCGAGTGCTTCAGCGCCACGATCAGCATCATCAGCGCGAAGAACGACGGATAGAACCATTCGAACGGGAACTTGCGGAAGATCGCGCCCTCTTGCCCGGTCAGCCGCGCGGCCAGAGCGTCGTAGCCCGGGATGCCGGGGGTCGAGTTGATCAGCCCGATCAGCACCATGGCGACCGTCAGCACATAGACGATGCGCAGGCCCAGATCGGGTTTCGGCGCCTCCGGCGCGGGCGTGTCGGCCATCGCTTCGGCCCCTTCGTGAGGTCGGATCGCCGGGCGCGGCGGCGGCCCGCCCGGCGATCCTTCAGGGCGCTATTTGGCGCAGTCGGGGATCGTGTAGCCGGCCTCTTCCCAGGCGGCGACCGCGCCGGGGTGGTACTTGACCGGCAGGTTGCCGCACATATCGGTCAGCTCGATATCGGTCTCGCCGTGCCAGGCATTCGGCATGAACGGCGCCTTGGCCCGGTAGACCCCGTCGAGATTGTCGATGAAGGCCTTAGTCAACGCCTTGGCGGTGTTGAAGTCCATGTTGACGTTGACCAGCTCGCCGCCGACGGTGCCGGGGCCGCGGTACATGTCGTCCTCGGACACCACGGTCACGCCGTCGGCATAGCCCATCTCGGAGATCGGGATCGTCACCTTCACCGTGCCCGGAAGTGCTGCGACCTTGGTGAAGGCCTCGCTGTCGTAAACGTACTTGGGCAGCGACCAGATCGTCACGTCGCCCGAGGCCATGGCCGCGGTCAGCCGGCCGTCGGGAAAGCTCATCGGAAGCACGAAGGCGTCGGCCGACCCGTCCTGCATGGTCTTGACCGCCTGGCCCCAGTTCACCTGGACGCCGGTATAGCCCTTGCCCTCTTCCATGCCGGTGTTGAGCTTGATGAAGAGCCGCGCGTTGGTCAGCGCCGCGCCGCGCGGCGGCCCGTTGAAGATCGTCCGGCCCTCAAGGTCGCCCCAGCCGCCCAGGTTCGAGCTGTCGTAGGCGTAAAGCCCCATCACGGAAATCCGATAGGTGTAAAGCGCGGCCAACTGCGAGGCCAGTTCGGCGCCGTCTTCCTTGCCGAGGCTGGCATAGGGCCCGACCGCGCGCGACATCAGGAACGGCAGGATGAAGGGCACCGCGGCAATGTCGGTCTTGCCCTCGGCCACGTTCTGCGCCGAGTTGGTCAGGGTCTGGCCGGTGGTCACCTGGATGTCGGCCACGCCGTCCTTGGCCGCGGCTTCCGACAGCGCGATGACCGAGACGCCGGGCGCGCTGCTGGGCGCAGCGGTCTCGGCGGTCAGGATCGTCTGCGCCTGGGCGCCCGCGGCCGCGAGCGACGCCGCGACGGCCGCGGCGATGAGTGTCTTGGACATGTGTTCCTCCCTGGTTGTCCTTTATGTCCTTACGTGATCGGGCAGGTTCAGCCCATCCTCGATCAGTTCCTTGGCGTCCCGGTAGGCGATGAAGACCCCTGGCGGTTCGCGGTCGTCGGTCATCGCCTCGACGGCGTCGGGCGATCTGGTGATCCGGGAATGGTGCCGCCGCGACCAGTCGAAATGCGCCGCGCGCAGCCGGTCGATTTCGCCGGCATAGGCCGGGTCGGCACCCAGGTCGGTCAACTCCATGGGGTCGGTTTCGAGGTCGAACAGCATCGGCCGGAAGGTCTCGGCATGGATGTATTTCCAGCGCCCGTCGAAGATCATCACCAGCCGCGCGTCGGCCTGGTCCACCCCGGCGGCCCGGCGCGCGTCGCGGGTGGCGTAGTCGTATTCCGACACCGCAAAGCCGCGCCAGTCCGGCGTCTGGCCGTGCAGCAACGGCTGCAGCGACAGGCCTTCGAGAATGTGCGGCTTCGGCGGGATGCCGAAAAAGTCGAGGAAGGTCGGCGCCAGGTCGATGGCCTCGACGAGGTGTTCGCAGGCGGTGCCGCGAGTCGCGTCGGCCTGGTCCCGCGGGTCGTAGATCAGAAGCGGCATCCGCGCCGAGCAGTCGTAGAACAGGTCCTTCTCGCCCAGCCAGTGATCGCCCAGATTGTCGCCGTGATCCGCGCAGAACACGATCATCGTGTCCTCCATCCGGCCGGTCCTGCGCAGGTAGTCGAAGAGCCGGCCGAGCTGGTCGTCGAGCTCCTTGATCAGGCCCATATAGGTCGGCCCGACCATGTCGCGGACCTCGTCGCGCGAAAAGCTCTCGCAGATCCGGGTCGCGGTCCAGGCCCGCATCAGCGGGTGATCGGTCTGCAATTCGGCCGCGCTGCGGTTCACCGGTGGCAGGTCGGCGGCGGAATAGAGCGCGTTGTAGGGCGCCGGCGCCAGATACGGCCAATGCGGCTTGATATAGCTCAGGTGACACAGCCAGGGCTGGCTGCCCTGGGCCTCGATGAATTCGATCCCGCGGGTGGTCAGCCAGGCCGATTCCGAATGCTCCTTTGGCACCCGGGCCGGCAGCGGCGCGGTTTCCAGAAGCCAGCCGGTGCGCAGCGTGCCGTCGGGTCCTATGGCGGTGTTGGCCCATTCCTCCCACGGATTGTCGCCGTCCATGCCGTGGTCGCGCAGGTAGCGGTCGTAATCCTCGGCATGCCGGCCCGGATAGTCGCTGTGATTGATGCCGTCGTCGCGGACGAAGACCTCGAAGCCGCATTCGCCGACCAGCGCGCCGATGGTGCTTTCGGGGTCGATGCCGAGCCGCGCCATGCCGTCGCGGTCGGGGATCATGTGGGTCTTGCCGACGAGCGCGCATTTGACCCCGGCCGCACGCAGATGGTCACCCAGCGTGGGCTCGCCCACCCGGAGCGGAAAGCCGTTCCAGGTCGCGCCGTGGCTGCGCACATAGCGGCCGGTGTAGAAACTCATACGGCTCGGCCCGCAGACCGGCGACTGCACGTAAGCCTTGTCGAACCGCACCCCCTGGCGGGCCAGCCAGTCGAGGTTCGGCGTCTCGATATGGGTGGCGCCATAGCAGCCGAGGTAATCCCAACGCAGCTGGTCGGCCATGATGAACAGCACGTTCCGAGCGGCGCGGGTCACGAGGCCTGGCTTTTGCGAAAGTGCGGAAAACTGCGGACATCGGTGCCTTCGGCCCGACGTTTGGCCGTGTAGTTGCGGAACGTCTCGGCCTCGGCTGCGCTTTGCCAGTCGAGCAGGGCCGCGCGATAGCTTGCCCGTGCCGCGACCCGGTCGAACCAGGCGGCGAGGTGCGGCGTGTGGTCGAACGGCCAGTCCATTAGCGCCATGCGGTGCACGTTCGGCATCCAGGCGATGTCGCAAAGCGAAAAATCCGCACCGCCCAGATAGGCCCGGCCGTCGGACAGGACCCGGTCCAACGTGCGAAACCCCGCATCGGTCCGCGCGATCGCGGCGTCGAGGCGGGCGGGGTCGAAGCCGTCGGCGAAGTCCTTGCGGAACTGGCGCAGCCAGGCGTTGCGGTGCCCGGCTTCGAAGCGCTCGGCGGCGTCGGGCGGTGGGGCAGGCCGGACGCGGAACAGGAACTCGAACGACAGAAGCTTCAGATCGCTCTGCGCCGCGTCCGCCAGCGCCAAGAGGTCGTCCGGCCCGGCATCGCTGCCGTTGGGCTGGCCGTCGGCGAGGTGGCGGATGATGTCGATCGACTCGATGTAGAGCCGCCCGTCGTCGACCAGCGCCGGGACCAGCCCGTCGGGATGGATGCGCTGATACTCCTCGGTCGCATGCGCATTCTTGCCCAGATCGACCAGATGGCTTTCGTAGGGCCGGTCCAGTTCCGCCAGGACCAGACGCACCCGCTGGGAACAGCTCGACATCGGCGCGTGCCACAGGTGCAGCCCCGCAAGCGACGTCAGGCTTGGATCCTTGGCTTCGATCTCAGGCATTGTCGCCCCTCACGCCCCGGTACAGCCGCCGCGCTGGATCGCTCTGACCCTCGGCGCAATAGCGGGCTGGACCGCCCCTCCGTCGGCGATCTTTGACGATATCGCCCAGATTGGCAACGTGCCCTTTCCGTCCGCCGGCCCTTCACCACAGCCCACGCCCCGCCGGTCACTCGCGCGTCAGAGCGTCAAGACCAGCCCTGCGCAATTGATCCTGGAATAGGGCTGGCCGTGTTTGCTGTCTTCGTAGAGCACCACCACCCTGCCGTCCGCCATCACGGCCGGGCAGGAGTAGCCCTGCGTGTTCTGGCAATCCTGCTTCGACCGGCAGCGCAGGCCCGTTTCGATCGGAATAGGCTCCGACCACTGTCCGTCGAAATCGCGCACCCACATCGACAGGTCGACGCGATCGGTGGGGTGGTTCGGGCCAGTGAGGATCGGGCGACCGATCAGATCGGTTGCCAAGCCCGTCTGCACCAGGGGTGTGACGACGCGGGGGTCGCCGCCGAGCCGGGTCCAGGATTCGCCGTTGTCGCGAGACTGCCAGAAGTCCTGGGTGCGCGCAGCGCGTTTGGACATCAGCAGATCGGTGTCGCTGAGGCGCGTCACTTGATGCTCGGTTGCGCGGCCAGCGGGCGATGATCTTTGCCAAGTCAGGCCGAAATCGTCGGACAACATGCAAAACGACATCGAGTCGGCGACGCTGCCGTTGCTCGTGGCGGCAGGAACGATCAGCCGGCTGTCGTTGTAGGCCGCGGCACCGGGGCCGAACTGTGCAAACCGAAAGGCGTGGCCCAATGTCAACTCGCGCGGGTCTGACCACTCAATGCGTTCGTCCCAGGACCATTCCGGTGTCGTGCTTTGCAACACGAACAGCCGGGACCGATAGGTTGATCGCCCCTTGAGGATCGAAGCCTGAGTCTCGCCGCCTTCGTCAAGGACCAAGAACAGAAAAAGGCGTCCGATGGCATAGACCACCGTGGGGTTGCGCCAATTCGCCTGCCGCCGAAAACCGTCCTCGCCAGTGCCGACGATGGTGTCGTGTAGGCGGCGGTCGGCCTGACCACCGGCGCAGGTCGCGGCATCCGGTACCTGGCACTCTGGCCTGGTCCAGGTCCGGCCCCCATCGACACTGGTTTTCACCAGAATGTCCGTGTCTCCATGATCGGCGCGGTGGCGGCGGCCCTCGCAGAAGGCGACCAACAGGTTCGAGCCCGTCGAGACCAGGGCCGGGATGCGAAAGTGACTCAATCCGCCGGGCATTGTGTCGGGAAACACCTCGACCTCGGTGAAGACCAAGCGGTAGCCGGCGAAGTGCTGGGCGGAGAGAACAGCCGGGGCGGCCAGCGCTGCGGCCAGCCCGCCCAACGCCGTACGACGGCTCACCGGCCGGTCAGATGCCATATACCGCGTCCTCCTCCTTCTGCCGGAGCACGATAGGGCCGGAATGTCTCGACTTCCAACCGGATTCCCGGCGGAGCCGACTGTGTGCGAGAATTAGTTGGGCATACGTCTCTCCGTCGTCAGGGTTTACCTGAGAGCGTGGGCTCTTTTTGTAGCGGAGGTTCCGGTTCGTTCCGTGTTTCAGTTTAGGCTGCGGCGGCTTGGTGCTGCAAGCGGCGCTTCTGGATTGTCTGTTTCTTGATCTCCTCTCTCATCTTCAGGATCTTTGCGCCCTGCCGTGGTAGACGTCGGCGGGCGTCAGGTTGCCGAGGCTCTCGTGGTATCGGCGGTTGTTGTAATAGGCGACGAAGGCGCCGATCTGCTGCTCGAGATCGCCAGGTAGGAAGTAGTATTCCAGCAAGACGCGGTTCTTCATTGTCTGATGCCAACGCTCGATCTTGCCCTGGGTCTGCGGGAGATGAGGTGCGCCACGGACATGATCCATCCCTTTGGCGTCGAGGTATTTCGCGAGGTCGGCTGCGACGTAGGATGAGCCGTTGTCGCTGAGCAGGCGCGGCTTCTGCACGACCGTGGCGTGATCGCAACCGGACGCCGCCAGCGCCAGTTCCAGCGTGTCAGTCACGTCGCTGGCCTTCATGTTTGTTCAGAGCTTCCAGGCAATGATGTAGCGGTTGTAGTCGTCCAGGATCGTCGACAGGTAGAACCAACCCCAGCCGATGACCTCAAGATAGGTAAAGTCGGTTTGCTCATTGCCCGTCAGGGTATTGCGCAGCAATGCCCGAGAGGAGGAGTTCGTTGGGTCGCGCCGTTTTTTCCCTGAAATCATCGGCAGCTTTAATCACCACATGGGCGGGCGCCACGATCAGGTCCGCGGCCTTGAGGATGCGGTAGACCTACGAATCGGAGAAAAACTCCCGTTGTTCATCGGTGTATTTGACGGCCAACTCGCGCGGTGTCGATCCTCATGCTCCAACGCGAACTCGACGATGTCCTCGCGGGTTTCGTCCGGGATACGGTTCCAGACCGACCTGGGGCGCGGAGATTTGTCCCCCAACGCGTCAAAACCGCCTTCCGTCCAGCGGGCGTACCACTCGTAATAGGTGCTGTTGGGAATGCCGAGCATGGCCAGCGTCCGTTTCACCGGCAAATACGAAACTTCAACCGTTTGAATGATCTCAAACTTCTCAGAGGCTGGGTATCTAACTCTTCGTCGCCCCCATCCCCGATCATGCTTTTTTTAGTAGCCGGTTTTCCAGGGTCGGCTCGGCAACCACCTCCTTGAGCGCTGCCGCCTCTGATCGTAGCTCCTTGACCTCGGGCGCTGTCGCCTGCCGTGCCGTGTCGCCCGCCAGCCGGTTCTTCCCAGCTTCCAGGAACTCCTTTGACCAAGAATAATACAGGCTCTCGGCGACCCCCTCCCGACGGCACAGCGCGGCAATCCTCTCCTCGCCCCGCAGACCCGCCAGCACGATGCGGATCTTCTCTTCAGCAGAGTAATGTTTGCGGGTCTTTCGCTTGATGCCTCTGACCAGCTTGTCAGCAGCGTCCTTCGTTGTTCCGGATTTCCTGTTCATCTACGCTCCTTGATGGCTCCGATGAACCAGAAATCCTCCGTTGCTCAAGCCCTCAAATCTACCCGTTAGGTGCTGACTTCAGGCAACCAGGAACAGGCCGCCAAACTTTGGGAGATTTCGGAGCAGAAGACGGCCCTAAGCTGGTCGCCGTAAGTAGCATGACCCTCAGCCGAAACGGCGATTGAGTGTCAGCTTTGCCGACGTCTCGCGGTCGCCCCGTCCCACCCTTTGAGCAGTGCAGCCCGACGGCCGGGGTACTTCTGACCAAGGACTTTCAGCTTCTCGATCCGTTCGGTCTTGAAGTGCCGGTAGTCCTCCTTCGTTTCACACCATCCGACGAGGTACCGCGTGCGATACAGAAACGCGATCAACAGCGGCCAGACGATCCGGTTTGTGGTGCAGCCGTCCCAGTCGGTGTAGATGAGTTGCAATCTGTATCGCTCTCGAATGGCATGGCGCAGGAGGGCGCTAACAAAGCGCTCGGACAATCTGGCCCGCGTCTGAATGGGTTTCGAACTTGCGTCCAGCACCACGGGGCGTAGTTCTTTCGGGATGGCCGAGGAGAGTTTCGACACCAGGTCGCGCGCGGCGCGGGCGAGTGACGGGCCCCCCTCCTATCACGCTACTGTCATAACGGTGAGAGGAGGGCCATTCTAGGACCGGCTTAGAAACTGAAGTCTCGCAAGACCCGCGAAAACTGAGCGGAGCCGAATTTGATCCGTTTTGAACGCAGCCTGACGATTGATGCAGCGCCCGAAGTGCTGTGGGCAATACTCAGCCGTTACATGCATATCGACGAATTCGCGCCCGAAATCACCTCTGTCGATGCCCTGACCGACGGCGAGGTCGGGCTGGGATCAAAGCGTCGGAACCACTTCCAGAATGGGACATCTCTGGTAGAAGAGGTGATCGAATGGACGCCGGGTTCAGGCTGCACGGTGCAGCTCTCTGACATGGCCGCGATGCCGCTGCATGAAGCCAGCTCTGAAATTCAGGTCACCCCGACAGGCGGGCGCTCCAAGGTCACCTGGACCTTCGATTATCGCTTCAGATTTGGGCCGCTTGGATGGCTGATGGGGCAGACCATGATGAGAATGATGATGGGTAAGATCATCGATGCGAACCTTCAGGGGCTGTCGGAAAAGGTCCGCGCTGGTTGATCGAGAACTAATCAGCAATTGCAAGAGCGCCATGCGTTGGCGCAGAGCGAATGGCGCAGGCGACTACTCATCCATGTGGCTGCGGCGTCGTTCGACTTTTGGGATCGTTGTATGTCGGGTGCCTTGATGGAGATCATGGCCGCGTCCAGCGACGGATAGCAGTCTGAGCTCTAGAAGGCCTTCCGGATCGGGGTATGAGGCATGCCGAACTCCGAAGACACAGCCGACGAAATTGCCAATCATTACAGCCTCGGCAAAATCCTGACGATCTGGGCGCTTGCCGCGGTTCCAATGCCCATACTTGCTTTCGTCGTGGCGCCAGCGATTTGGGCGGGAGAGACGTGGCAAGCTGGTGTGACCGTCTGGGTCCTTCTTGTTGGAGGGATGATCTGGCAGTTCGTGTTGTCGATCATCATCCTGTCCCGCGAGCTCAAATCGTGGCGCTGGACCTGTCTCAAAGAGCGCCTTTGGCTCGGAAGGCCCACCAACCCGGACACAGGTGAGGCGAGCTACCGGCTCTTCTGGTGGCTGATCCCGGCGTTTCTGTTCTACGCAGTTGTCGAGCAAACCCCGCTTGGCTCTTTCATTGGAGAGCTCATCCTCATCCCCTTTCCTGGGTTGGACACCTTGCCCAAGCTGGACCTGCAAGCGCTCATCGACCCAGAACTGGTCGGAGCCTGGTGGCTCCTTGGGCTGGCGGTCGTCTCCTGCATTTTCAACTATCTCTTGGGCGAAGAACTCCTGTTCCGCGGCGTTCTGCTGCCCAAGATGCATGGCGTCTTTGGGCGCTGGGATTGGCTGGCCAACGCGGTTCTGTTTGGCCTTTACCACCTGCACCGGCCCACGAGCGCACTTACGACGGTCGTCGGCGGTCTGGCCTGGTCGCTACCCTCGCGCCGGTTCCGGAGCATCTGGTTCGCAATTATCCTGCATGGGTTCGAAGGCATATTCGTCCTAGTCGGAGCGTTTGCTGTAGTCTCGGGCCTAGCGTTCCAATGATCGAAACTTAGGAACACGCCGCAATGGGCATTTTGGCTATTGGCGGGACCCTGTTCGGAATTGGAATGGCGCTGCCGCTGACGAGCGTCGGGCTTTTCGTGTTTGCCGCTTCTTTTTCGATGTTGTCCATTCGGCCCTGGCCGGATGAGAGTATTTTGCCAGACTCTGCAGAACGGAAGGACCCAATATGAGGGCCCTTGTTTTTGACCGATACGGCGGCCCGGATGTCGTTCGCATCACTGACGTCGAGCGTCCAACGCCTGAAGCAAACGAGATCCTGGTTCGCGTCCATGCCAGCGCGGTGAACACCGGCGACTGGCGCATTCGGGCCGCCGCATTTCCGGGCATTCTTGCGATTCCAGGGCGGCTTATGTTCGGCATTTTTCGCCCGCGCAACCCGCGCTTGGGCAGCGAGTATTCGGGCGTCGTAGAAGAGGTCGGAGCGTCCGTGGCGAGCTTCGTGGAAGGTGACCGGGTGTTCGGCATGTCGGTCTCTGGCGGCGCATCGGCGGAATACCTGGCTGTCCCGGAGGAGAGCGCAGTCGCGAATATGCCCGGTTCCCTGGACTTTGAGGGTGCAGCGGGAATGCCCTTCGGCGCGATCTGCGCGCTGTTCTTTCTGGACGAGTGCGCGAGGCTTCAGCCGGAGCAGAGGGTGCTGATCATCGGTGCTTCGGGCGGCGTCGGCGCCTTTGCCGTCCAGATCGCCAAGGCGTTAGGCGCTCACGTCACCGCTGTCGCCGGCTCTGACAGCCAGAACCTGGTGCTCGATCTTGGGGCGGACGAGGCGGTCGACTACCGCACGACCGATATTGCGACGCTTGGCCAGCAGTTCGACGTTGTCTTCGACACATTCGGTGCGATTTCCCCAAGGACCTCCCGCGATTTGTTGGTCGAAGGCGGGCTGTTTCTGCCGCTCAATATCGGGCTCCGCGAAATCGGCGCTGCGCTGTTCGACAGGTTCCGCAAGCGCAAGATCCGTCTAGCGGTCAATCCAGACCGGAAGGAGGACATGATCCGCCTCGCCCGGATGATCCAGGACGGTGTGCTGCGCCCGGTCGTCGATTCAGTCTACGCGCTGGAGGACGCCGCCCGCGCCCACGCGCGGGTCGAGTCGCGGCACAAGAAAGGCGCCGTCGTCATGCGGATTGCACATGCGGCCGACGGGGCCAAGTGAGCATTGTCGCGGCCATAATCGCTTGCGTGATCGCCGGATCTGCCATCGGTCTGGGTGGCGTCTACATTTGGGCCTATTGGCCGACCCGGCCGTTCGCGCCTGCGGCCTATACTCCAGCACCGCCGGCGCGTTGGCCGACAAGAGGTTGGGCAAGGTCGACGCCCGAGGCCCAGGGCATATCGTCCCGAAAGCTGCTTGAGCTGGCTGCGGCTGCGGCGGAACGGACGGCTTCAGACCCGGACTTCTTCATCGACTCGATGACCGTAGTCCGCAACGGCACGATCGTGGCCGAGATCTATCCCAATCCACACTATCCTCCTGACACTCTTCACGTGATCCACTCGGCGACGAAATCCATCGTTTCGGCGCTCATCGGCATCGCCATCGATCGACGGCTAATCGACAGTGTCGACGTAGCTCTCTTTGAGTTCTTTCCCGACCGCGAGATCGCGGCCATCGACGATGGCAAACAGGCGCTAAGGCTACGGGATCTGCTGTCGATGCAATCGGGGTTGCATAGCCGGGATTCCTACCTTTACGGCTACGAGGGGCTGCTTGCTCTGCAACAATCCGACGACTGGGTGAAATTTGCGCTGGAGCTACCGTTGGCCGCCGAACCCGGCACTCGGTTTGACTACTCCAACATAGCCACTTTCCTCCTTGGGGCGGTCTTGGCAAGGGCGACCAACACGGACGTCTTGGACTTTGCGCGAGAGGCGTTGTTCGAGCCGCTCGGTATTCAAGACGTACGGTGGGAATGGACAAAGGGGAAGGTCCCGATTGCCTGGGCCCGTATGTGGTTGAAGCCGGACGATCTGGCAAAAATCGGGTTGCTCTATCTGCAGAAGGGGCAGTGGGACGGGCAGCAGATTATCCCGGCGAAATGGATCGAGGACAGCCTGTCGCCGCACGCGTTTCCGAAAAACGCCGTCCATATCCTTAACCCAGACCGATCCCGGAACCGGGAACTGACGACGCGCAATTGGGTCGGCCAGCAGTTCTTCCGGGCGTTCAACGACGGCTACGGCTATCAGTGGTGGCTCGATCGCGACGGGACCTTTGCGGCGTTTGGCACAAATGGCCAGTTCCTTATCGTATCGCCGGAACACAACTTGATCTTCGTGGTGACGGCAAAGTGCCGAGGCTTGGCGCAATTCGGACCGGCCAAGCTCTTTCGCAAGTACGTCATTCCGGCCGTCCAATCAGACGCGTCTCTGCCCGAAGACGAGGCCGCGCAGAGAGAGTTGTCGGCCCTGGCCGTATCTCCAATGCCCGAGAGGGCTGTCCACGCCTCGGCTCCGGTCCCGGACGACGCTCGATCAGTATCGGGCAAGACCTTCGCCATGGAGAGTAATCCCTACAACACCAACAACATCTGCCTCGATTTCGATGCCGACGGGACGGTTGTAGAGATCAGTTACACCGCGCGGGAAGACTGGTCGGTTCGTTACGAGGTTGGCCTCGACGGCGTGTACCGGCGGACGGAAAATGAAACAGGCGCCTACTTCGCGGTGGGCCGGTGGGTCGGCGAGAACACGCTGCGGGTGGAGCTCGAGATCGTCGGCTATACCACGTTCGACTCCTGGGGTTTTACCTTCGACGGCGACACGCTGATCGTCTCCGAAAGCACGGTGACGGGCGACTACACCTACAAGGGCGAGCCCGCGACGGCAACGACGCCCGCCCCGGCCGAGGGACCGTCAACTCGGAACGAGCCCAAGCCAAACTGAGGCCCTGAAGATGCCCATCATCCCCACGCGCCGGTTCGCCATAGCTATCGAGATACTGGCACTTGGTCGCGTTGCGTTTCCCGGTGCATTTGATCCAGCCGCATGGTCCAAGAATCCTATTTCGAGCGCAACGAGGCCTTCCTGCAAGGCTCGCGTCGGGCGGCTCGCAATGCATTTGCTTTCAGAAACGCAGCACCCAATGCCGGTTCACTCACGCTAGCCCACACATCGCCGCGCTGACCTTCCACAGTTGCGCGCGCATTGCGGCATCCTGCGCCTCGGGGTTGGGGTCACGCGGCGTTTCATCGATCACATACTGGCCGTTGAGCGAGGCGGCCCTGGGGTCGGCCGCTAGGAAGATCGGAGTGCGCGCGGCGCGTTCCGGCGAGCGAAGAAAGGGCCTGCCCAACGCGAACAACGCGCGGACATACCACTTGGCATTGCGCATCAGATTTGTGCGGACGGCGCCCGGATGCAGGCAATTGGCGGTCACTCCACTGCCCTCGAGACGTTGGGCAAGCTCTACGGTGAAGAGCACCTTGGCCAGGGTTTCCTGCCCACCGGCGCGCGCGGCCGAGTACTTATTCACGCAGCTAAGGTCGTCGGGGTTAGGCCGGCCTTTCAATGACGCCTGGCGCTGATAGTCGCCCGTCACGATGACAATGCGCGCCGGCGCGCTCTCTTTCAGCCGTTCGAGCAGCAGGTTCACGAGCAGAAAACAGCTGAGATAGGCCACCGCAAACGCAAGCTCGATCCCGTCCTCGCTTTCGCGCCGTTCCCAAGGAACGACGCCCGCGCTGTGGACGAACACATCCAGTCGCGGCTCACTCCTTAGCACTTCGTCGGCCACTTTGCGGATGGCCGTCTGGGACGCTAGATCGGCAATCAGAACCCGCACCGCATCGTCGCGCCCGCAACGCGCCACAATCGCCTGACGCGCCGTCTCGCCACGCGTCTCATTGCGGGCGATCAGTAGAATGCGCGCGCCGCGTTCGGCCAACCCGGTGGCCGTCGCAAGGCCAATGCCCGACGTGCCGCCGGTGATCAAACACACCTTGCCGTTCATGTCCCCCATGGTAGCCCTCTCTTTGTGGGTTCGGGATACCTCAGTTGCCGCCGGAAAACGCCAAGTAGACCATGCTCGCGTTGATGTTGTGCATGATAATGAAACCGGTCGCACAGACCCAAAAGCCGATCTGCAGCCAGCGCGTGGGCAACGTGATTCCGTGGCTTACCATCAGGCCGATTCCGGCGATCCACATTGCCGGCGTAAAGGCCGGTGCCGTGAATCCGATTAAACTCTGCGACCAAGGGCCATCGGGCGAGAGGATCTGCGCGAAATAGGACGCGAGATAGATCGCAACGCCACAGAGGTAGAGACCCAAACCCAAACGCTGTTTCGGCTGAGACAATCCGGCAATCAACAGGGTGGATATCACGATTGCTGCGAGCTTGAGGATCGTCTCGGCAAGCCCAAGCAGCGGTGGGACCCAAAGATCAAAGTACGCGGGCTGATAGGCAGGCGGCAAATCGCCATAGGGAGAGACTGGCACCTAGTGGCGGAACCCAGAGCCAAAGGCAGAGCCGTGCCGGGGTCGGCAGTCTGGACCCAATTCTCCTATCGATGGGGCCGGTCACGGCGAACGAACCTGCCCGGATTTGGTGTCGCCACCTGCGATGGCGCTACGCTCGACCGACTGGACGCGCATGCAGTCGCTCGGCCGGTCGCGTTCGCAAAGCGCCGTGGAAAAGGCGAGTGGACCATACTGAGCTGTCGAGTTGACGTCGTTCGCTCCGGGGAGTTTTCGACACAAAGGCAAAACCTATTTCTTCCAAGCGATTGCACGACGGATCGCGCCGAACGTTGAAAGTGCACCACCCCCTTGAAGAACGTGGTATACATTTCCGAAAAAGATCAATTAAAACAAGTTTCTCGGGGGATGAGTGGCAGCCCGTAGGGGAATCGAACCCCTCTTTCCAGGTTGAAAACCTGGCGTCCTAACCGATAGACGAACGGGCCATGCC
>JASJCA010000153.1 GCA_030066215.1 Rhodobacter sp.
GGCAGGCCAAGATCGCCGCCGACGATCTGATGGCCGAGACCTTCATCGCGCGCGAGGAAGGCTCCGGCACCCGCATCCTGATGAACCGCTATCTCGACCGGGTGGGCGACGGGCGCGTCTATCAGGTGATGGTCATGGGCTCGAACGAGTCGATCAAACAGGCGGTGATCGCCGGCCTTGGCATCGCCCTGATCTCGGAACACACCGTCACGGAGGAATTGCGAACCGGCCGCCTGGTGACGCTGAGCGCCGAAGGCCTGCCGATCGAGCGCCACTGGTTTCTGATCGAGCGTAGCGATGCCGGCCTCACCCCCGCCGCCACGCGGATCAAGCAGGCGGTGTGTGACCTTCAGGGCAGCTTCCTGCCCTGTCTCGACTAGGCCCCTTCGACAAAGCCCGCGCGGCGGCGTATCACATGCCCACCTCACGAGAGACCCGGCCATGCCCAAACGCGTCACCCTTTTGAACGGCCCGAACCTGAATCTGCTGGGCCAACGCCAGCCCGAAATCTACGGCGCCACGACGCTCGCCGATGTCGAGGCCGCCTGCACGGCCCTGGCCGCAGAATTTGGCCTCGACCTGCGCTGCCTGCAGTCGAACCACGAAGGCCAGCTGGTGGACTGGATCCAAGAGGCCCGCAGTGGCGCGGACGCCATCGTCCTCAACCCCGGCGCCTATTCGCACACCTCCATCGCGATCCTCGACGCGCTCAACGCCTTCGAGGGGCCAGTGATCGAGGTCCACGTTTCCAATATCCACGCGCGCGAACCGTTCCGCCATCACTCCTTCGTCACCCAGCGGGCTGACGGCGTGATCCTTGGCTGCGGCACCGACGGATATGAATTGGCCGTACGGCACGTGGCGACCTTGCTTGGCTAGATTAGGCGCGAATTGAGCGCCTCGATTCGACGGCCCGAACATCGCGTAAGTCGCACCTGGCGGATCGAGTGCAACCGCCCGCCTCGCCCCAGGCCGAACACCGCGGGCAAACTGCATTTGACCCGACTCGCGAAACGCGCAAGGCTCGCAGTGTCGAGAAGCGCGCAACGCGACCGAATGCCATCGGGAGGAGAAAGATCATGAAAACCAAAGCCCTTATCGTGGGCCTCGCGGCCACGCTCTGGACCGGCACGGCGCTGGCGCAGACCGAGTTGACCATGTGGTACCACGGCGCCGGAAACGAGGTGGAAAGCGCGATCATCAATCAGATCGTCGATGACTTCAACGGATCGCAGTCGGAATGGTCGGTGGTGCTGCAAAGCTTCCCGCAGGCCTCTTATAACGACTCGGTCGTCGCGGCCGCCCTGGCCGGCGATCTGCCGGACATCATCGACGTCGACGGCCCGGTGATGCCCAACTGGGCCTGGTCGGGCTACATGCAGCCCCTGAAGATCGACGAGGGGCGGATCGAGAGCTTCCTGCCCGGACCGCGCGGCTATTGGGACGGCCAGCTCTATTCCATCGGCCTCTGGGACGCGGCCGTGGCGCTTTATGCCCGCCAGTCGACGATTGACATGCTCGGCCTGCGTACGCCGACGCTCGAAGAGCCCTGGTCGGGCGACGAGTTCATGGACGCGCTCGCCGCGGCCCAGGCCAGCGGCGAATTCGAATATGCGCTCGACCTCGGGATGGCCTGGACCGGGGAATGGTACCCCTACGCCTTCTCGCCGTTCCTGCAGAGCTTCGGCGGCGACATCGTCGACCGCTCTGGCTACAAGACCGCCGAGGGCGCGCTGAACGGCGACGCTGCACTGGCCTTCGGGGAATGGTGGCAGAGCCTGTTCATGAACGGCTACGTCCCCGGTACCAGCCAGGACCCCGCCGACCGCGACCGCGGCTTCATCGAGGGCAAATACGCCTTCGGATGGAACGGCAACTGGGCGGCAGTGGCGCATATGGCAGAGGTCGACGACATGCTGTTCCTGCCGGCGCCCGATTTCGGCAACGGCCCGAAGATCGGCGCGGCAAGCTGGCAGTTCGGTATTTCGGCCTCCTCCAAAAACCCCGAAGGAGCGGCGGCGTTCATCGAGTTCGCGATCCAGGACCAATACCTCGCCGCCTTCTCGGACGGCATCGGCCTGATCCCCTCGACCCCCTCGGCGGCAGAGATGACCGAGAACTACCAGGCGGGCGGTGCGCTTGAGGTGTTCTTCGGCCTGTCCGAGGCGCAGGCGGTGTTGCGGCCGGTCACGCCGGGCTACGTGGTGGCGGCCAAGGTCTTCGAAAAGGCGCTGGCCGATATCGCAAACGGCGCCGATGTGGCCGACACACTGGATGCGGCGACCGACGAGATCAACGCCGATATCGAGCGTAACGGCGGCTACGGGCACTGAGCCCAGGCACAGGGCCGCTTTGCCGCTATTGCATGCGGCCCTGTCCCGCTGAGTTCACCTCCTTTTGGAGCCTAGGGTGGCCCACTCCAAACTCACCCAATCCAACGCCGCCGGCTGGGGCTTTGCCGCCCCTGCCGTCGGCCTGGTCGCCGTCTTCATCATCCTGCCGTTCTTCTTCGCCTTCGCCTTTTCGCTGACCAACCAGCGGCTGATCTCGCCCAATCCCACCGAATATGTGGGCTTCGAGAACTACCGGAATCTCCTCGGCCTTGGCGTTTTGCGTATCGAGCCAGAACGCGACGATGCCGGCGAGATCGTCCGGGATGCGCAAGGCGACCCGAAATACCCCCGCGTCCGCAAATGGACCCGCAACAACCCCGATTTCCCGCAATACGCCGGGATGCGCGAGTGGTTCTCGTGGCGATCTGGCGATGACAAGGTCGCGGTGTTGGCCAAGGACGTCATCTTCATGAAGGCGCTCGTCAACACGGTGATCTTCGTACTGGTCGTCGCGCCGGGCCAAGGCGGCCTTGCCCTCATCCTGGCGCTTCTGATCAACCAGAGACTTCGCGGCATCAACGTCTTCCGCACGATCTATTTCATGCCGGTCGTGGTCAGCATCGTCGTCGTCTCGCTGCTCTGGCGGTTCATCTACGACGGCAACGACGGGCTTTTGAACACCATCATCGGCGCGCTGACCTTCGGCCTGTTCGAGCCGCGCGACTGGCTCGGCAACCCGTCCACCGCGCTCGGCGCGATCATCGCCATGTCGATTTGGCAGGCCGTCGGTTTCCACATGGTGATCTGGCTGTCCGGCCTGCAAACGATCCCGCCCACGCTTTACGAGGTCGCCCGAATCGAGGGCGCCAGCGCCTGGCAGACCTTCCGCTATGTCACCTGGCCGGGCCTCCGCAACACCGCGATCCTGGTCCTGATCGTCATCACCATGCAGGCCTTCGCGATCTTCGCCCAGATCGACGTGATGACCAACGGCGGGCCGCTCGACAGCACCCAGACCCTGGTCTTCCAGGCGGTCGAGCGAGGCTATGGCAAGCAGGACATCTCCGGCGGCTCGGTGATCTCGGTAATCCTGTTCCTGATCGTGCTGGCCATCTCGCTGTTGCAGCGCTGGCTGACCCGGGAGAGGGGGTAGCTGATGCGGACCGGCGACGGATTTTCGGCGCAGAGGCGTTTGTCCAAGCGCAGGAAGTCCGAAAGTGCTTTTGGCACGGAATCAAGGCCGCAGGCCGCCGTGCCCATCGCCAACCCGCCCCGGAGGGTTGGCGATTTTTCCACAACTACGCGCCGCTTGAGGTCCTACGGACTCGACAGCCACAAAGCGCAACCGAACAGGCGTGGCTTCGCCACCAAGCGGGTCGGCGATGGGAACGGCTACTCTCAGACCGGCCAATGTCTGATCCTGGCCTGCCCGTGTGCATCCCATCGCTACGGATCCTGGAGAGCGACCGATTTCGAGGAATTCCCCCGCTTGCCCAACCGCACTCACCGACGAATCTGCAGCCTCGCTCGGCCCTATGAATGCCCGCCCCTGCAAACACGGGGCGCACCCTAGATGGCCGTCATCGACCCCGCCAATCACGGCCTGCGCCTCGCCACCCGCTACACGGTCCTGATCCTGATCGCGGCGATCTTCGTCCTGCCGCTTCTCTTCATGGTCATGTCGTCGCTGAAACCCACCGAGCAGCTCCTGAACGACACCAGCTCCTTGCGCGCTTTCCTCCCGGTCGGCGACATCTCGCTGCAGAACTACTACGACGCCTTCGACCGCGCCCCGATCGGCCTTTTCGTCTTCAACTCGCTCTTGGTCACCGTCGTCACCGTCTCGCTTTCGCTCCTTCTCTGCTCGCTGGCCGCCTTCTCCTTCACCTTCCTGAAATGGCGCGGCAAGGGGCTGATCCTGTCGATCACGCTGGCGACCCTGATCATCCCGTTCGAGACCATCGCCATCCCGCTCTTGCTGCTCGTCAGCAAACTCCCCTGGATCGGGCTCGAGGGCTTCCGCATCGGCTGGCTCAACTCCTACCACGTCCAGATCGTCCCATGGATCGCCGACGCCCTGACGATCTTCCTCTTCGTCCAGTATTTCAAAGACCTGCCGGAGGAACTCGTCGAGGCCGCCCGCGTCGCCGGCGCCTCCTGGTGGCAGGTCTACCTGAGGGTCGTCATGCCGCTCTCCGGCCCCGTCATCGCCACCGGCGCGATCCTCAAATCGCTGAAGATGTACAACGAACAATACCTCTGGCCGCTCATCGTCGTGCAGCAAGAGTCGTACCGCCCGATCATGGTCGGCCTGGGTTATTTCTTCCAACTGCAGGTCGCGTGGGGCGAGGTCATGGCCTACCTCTCGCTGATCACTGTGCCGGTCTTGGTGTTCTACCTGATGCTGCAGCGCGCCTTCATCGCTTCCATCGCGTCGACAGGGGTCAAGGGCTGATGCTTGCGCTTCCCGACAAGTGGATCTGGGACAGCTGGTACGCCCATGACGGCGACCTTTACCACGCGTTCTTTCTGCAGGCGCCCAAATCGCTCGACGACCCCGAGTTGCGCCACTGGAATGTCAGCATCGGCCACGCCACCAGCCCCGACCTGACGAACTGGAACCACCTCGGCACTTGCTTCCAGCCCGCCGACGGCCCCGCCTGGGACGACTACACCACCTGGACCGGCTCGGTCGTCCGCCATGACGGCACCTGGCACCTCTTCTACACCGGCACCTCCCGCGCCGAAGACGGCTTGATGCAGCGCATCGGCCACGCCACCTCGCCCGACCTGCACACCTGGCAACGGGTCGGCGACGGCCAATGCCTCGACGTGACCCGCGCGCCCTACGAACTGACCAAACCGCCCGACTGGCACGACCGCGCCCTGCGCGACCCGTGGGTGATGCCTGATCCCCAAGGCGGTTGGCTGATGGTTTTCACGGCCCGCACCGCCGGCACGCAAGACACCAACGCGCGTGGTGCCATTGGCCTGGCCACCTCACCCGATCTCGACACTTGGACGCTGCAAGACCCGATCTTCATCGGTGGCTTTGGCCAACTTGAGGTGCCCCAAGTCCTGCAGATCAGCGAGAGATGGATCTGCCTGTTCTGCACCGGCAAGGACCACTGGTCCGCCGACGCCATCGCCGCCCACGGCCCGGCCGTCACCGGAACCCACTACCTTATCGCCGACGATCGCCGCGGCCCCTGGGCCATCGCCCCGGGCCCCTTCCTCGATGGCTCCGACCCTTGCAAACGCTACGCCGCCCGCCTGGTCGAGACGCCTGACGGCCTGCGCCTGCTCGGTTTCGCCGACCGCCCCCAGGGCCGCTTCGAAGGCTTCGTCACCGACCCCGACCCCGTCGATATCGGCCCCGATGGCCTGCTCAGCGTAAGGATCCAATAGATGGCCGACGTCGCCCTAAAAGACCTGCGCAAAAGCTTCGGCGACGTCGAGGTGATCAAGGGCGTCGACATCGACATCCAGGACGGCGAGTTCGTCGTCTTCGTCGGCCCCTCCGGCTGCGGTAAGTCCACGCTGCTGCGTATGATCGCGGGGCTCGAGGACATCACTGCAGGTACCCTCGAAATCGACGGCCAGGTCGTCAACGAGGTTCAGCCAAAGGACCGGGGCATCGCCATGGTGTTCCAGACCTACGCGATCTTCCCGCACATGACCGTGCGCGAGAACGTCGCCTTCGGCCTGACCATCGCCGGCATGCCCAAGGCCGAAAAGGACGCAAAGGTGCTAGAGGCCGCCCGCATCCTGCAAATGGAACATCTGCTCGACCGCCGCCCCAGCCAACTGAGCGGAGGCCAGCGCCAGCGCGTCGCCATTGGCCGCGCCATCGTGCGTGATCCCACCGTGTTCCTGTTCGACGAGCCGCTTAGCAACCTCGACGCCGCCCTGCGCATGGACATGCGGATGGAGATCGGCAAGCTCCACAACCAACTCACGGCCACCATGGTCTACGTCACCCACGATCAGGTCGAGGCGATGACGCTCGCCGACAAGATCGTGGTGCTCGAAGACGGCCAGGTCCGCCAGATCGGCACGCCGATGGACCTTTACCACCACCCCGCCAACCTCTTCGTCGCGGGCTTCATCGGCTCGCCCTCGATGAACTTCCTCGACGTGACGGTGGACGCCAAACACGACGGCACAGTCACCGTCTCGAACCCTTCGCTCGACCCGATCGAGGTCACGCCGACCGATTCCGTCGCCCCCGGCGCCCGCGCCAAACTCGGCATCCGCCCGCAATACCTGACCCCCTCGGCCGACCCGACCAAGGGTAAGCTGCACGGCACGATCGAGCTGACCGAACGCCTCGGCACCGAGACGATCGTCGACGTCGCCATGGCCGATGGCACCAAGGTCATTGCCGCCTTGTCCGAGGATGCGATCTTCGAGATCGGCGCCGAGGTCAGCCTCACCTTCGACCCCGCCAAAACCCACCTCTTCGCAGCCCCATGACACCGAAAATCATCCTCGACCCGCACTGGCGCAGCCTCGATGAACTGTTCGCGCCGGAAGACCTCGCTGCCCTGCACGACGCCTACGACCTGATCTGGGCGCAAGACGGCCCGATGCCCGCCGACGCGCTCGCCGAGGCCTTGCCCGAAGCCAATGCCCTCATTTCCACCCGCCTCGACCTCGACGCCGAGACCCTGGCGCGCGCGCCTTCGCTCAAGGCCGTCGTCGAGGTGTCCGGCGCCTTCCCGCCGACCATCGACTACGCCACCTGCTTCGCCCGTGGCATCGAGGTCTTGAGCTGCGCGCCAGGCTTTCGCGATGCCGCGGCCGAGATGGCGCTTGCGATGGCGCTGTCGGGCGCCCGCGGGCTGGTGCAGGAGCACGAGCATTTCCGCACCGGCGGCGAGAACTGGCTAATGGACAACACCGCCACCGACTTCACCCTGTTCGGCGCGACTGTCGGTTTCGTCGGCTTCGGCCAGATCGCCCGCCGCACCGCAGAGCTGCTCGCCCCCTTCGCCCCTAGAATCCTCGCCCACGACCCCTGGCTCCCGCCCGAGATCGCCGCCGGCTACGGCATCGAGCTGGTTTCGCTCGACGAGGTTATGTCCCGGTCCCGCTGCCTGTTCGTCACCGCTGCGCCCACAGCCAGCAACCGCGCCATGATCGGGGCGACGGAAATCGCCATGATGCCCCAGGCCGCGCTGATGGTTCTGGTCAGCCGCGCGCATCTCGTCGACTTCGACGCGGTGGTCCAGGCCGCCGCCGAAGACCGCATCCGCGCGGCCATCGACGTCTACCCCGACGAACCCCTGCCGCCTGACCACCAGCTGCGCCAGATCCCCAATGTCATCCTCTCCCCCCACCGCGCCGCCGCCGTGGCGCGTGGCCGCCAGTTGATCGGCCGGATGATCCGCCACGACCTCGACGCACTCTTCGCCGACCGTCCCGAACGTCAGCTTCAGGTGGCCGATCCCGACCGGATCGGCGAACTCGCGATTTCCGGCGATGCCAAGAAAGTGGGCGCCATGGCGGTGGACCGCGGCTGAACCCGCACCGACGTTTTACCGACGTAATACCGACGTTTTACCGACACGCGATTTTGGCCGGTTTTGAGGGCGGCGCACATTGACAAGGCGGGCGCGAATATCGTGACATCGGCCCCATGCCGCGTTGGGTGAGGGGATATGTGCGCGCCGTCGACGCGGTGAACCACCGCATCGGGCGGATCACCATGTACCTGATCTTCGCGATGGTGGGGATCCTGCTATGGTCTTCAATTTCCAAGACTTTTTTCCTGCCCACCTTGTGGACCCTGGAAACCGCGCAGTTCACCATGGTCGCCTACTACATCCTCGGCGGCGCCTATGCGATCCAGCTTGGATCGAACGTCCGGATGGACCTGTTCTATGGCAACTGGACCCCGCGCACGAAGGCCATCGTCGACGCCATCACCGTGTTTTTCCTCATCTTTTTCCTCATCGTCCTCTTGCGCGGCGCCATCGGCTCCACCGCCTATTCGCTGGGCCATTTCAAGAACGAACCCTTTAGCTTTTTCAGTGACTTAGGCGTGGGTTTCGCCACCGGCGGCCCAGATGGCGCGGGTGAAGTCATCGGCCGCCTCGAACGCAGCTCCACCGCCTGGCGCCCCTACATCTGGCCGATCAAGACCATCATGGTCTTCGGCATCTTCATGATGCTGCTGCAAGCCATCGCCGAGTTTTTCCGCGATATCGGACGGTTACGGGGTGAGGAGCTCTGATGAGCTACGAAGCCATCGCCTTATGGATGTTCGCCTCGATGATGCTGATGCTGATGACCGGCCAGCGCGTCTTCGGTGCCATCGGCGCCGTGGCCGCAGCCGGCGCGGTCTTCCTCTACGGCACCGGCGGCGTCGACATCCCGTTCTCGGCGGCGATGAAGCTGATGAAGTGGTACCCGCTTCTGACCCTGCCGATGTTCATCTTCATGGGTTACATCCTGTCCGAGAGCCGCATCGCCGCCGAGAACGGGATGTCGACGCCGCCGGTGCCGTAGAGGAAGACCGCGCCGGCTGCGGCCACGGCGCCGA
>JASJCA010000159.1 GCA_030066215.1 Rhodobacter sp.
CGCCGCTCGCCGCGGCGGCGACGCATTTTGTTCTATGGCGACCAGCACCGCCGCGGTCCAACACGCAACGACATTGGAGCACTGCGCCGCCGACCGAACACCTGCCTGCGCGTTGTCAGGTGAGTGCCGCGAGTATCCGGGCCCAACTGCGGATCCCCTTGTGGAATGACTCAAGATCATATTTCTCGTTCGGCGAGTGTATCTGATCGTCGTCGCGCCCGAACCCGATCAGCATCGAATCCATGCCGAGCATCGTCTTGAAGTAACCGGCCACAGGGATCGACCCGCCGCAGCCAACGAAAGCCGCGGGGCGCGGCCATTCGTCCGAAAGCGCAACGCGCGCAGCCTCAAAGGCGGGGTCGTCGGTGGCCATGACCGACGCCGGCGAGGCGCCGTGGTCAGTGAACTCCACGGTGCAATCGGCAGGCACCAGGCCCCGGACCATCGCGCGAAAGCTGTCGCGGATTGCATGCGGATCCTGGGTTCCCACCAGCCGGAAGCTGATCTTTGCGCTGGCCTTCGACGGCAGCACCGTCTTGAAACCGTCGCCGGCATAGCCGCCCGATATCCCGTTGACCTCGCAGGTCGGCCGCGACCAGACCATTTCCAGCCCCGAGCGCCCCGCTTCGCCCGCCTTGTCAGCCAGCCCGACCTCGCCCAAAAAACCTGCCTCATCAAAGCCCAGACCCGCCCACTGCGCGGCGATCTCGTCCGCTAGCTCGGCAACGCCGTCGTAAAAGCCAGGCACCGTCACGCGGCCTGTGGCGTCGTGCAACGACGCCACGATCCGGCCGAGCACACGGATCGGGTTCATGGCGATGCCGCCATAACTGCCGGAATGCAGGTCCTTGTCCGGCCCGGTGATCGTGACCTCTTCGCCTAGTAGCCCACGCAGCATCGTCGTGATCGCCGGCGTCTCGCCGTCGAACAACCCGGTGTCGCAGATCAGTGCCAGATCGGCACGCAGCTCGTCCGCATGTGCGTCGAGAAACGGCAGCAGCGAGGGCGAGCCGGACTCTTCCTCGCCCTCGAAGAAGAACGAAATCCGTCCCGGCAATGCACCATGCACCGCCTTCCAGGCGCGGCAGGCCTCCACGAACGTCATCAACTGGCCCTTGTCGTCGCAGGCGCCTCGACCGCGAATTACCCGGCCCTTGGGCGTCTCCTGGATTTCCGGATCAAATGGATCGCGGTGCCACAGGTCCAGGGGATCGACCGGCTGCACGTCGTAATGCCCATAAAACAAAAGATGCCGACCCTCGCCGGTGCCGTGCCCGACCACCATCGGATGGCCCCGGGTGGGGCGCTTGCCGGCCTCGACGCCCAAGCTGCGCAGATCGTCGACAAGCCAGTCGGCGGCGCGGTCGACATCTGCGGTGTAGGCCGGGTCAGTCGAGATCGACGGGATCCGCATCAACTGCTTTAACCGATCCAGAGCCTCGGGAAGGTCTGCGTCAATGCGGGAGAGAACGTCGTCGAGGCTCATGGTCGGCATCCTTATCGCGTGGGTCCGGACGACGGTATCAGGCGGGTCCGCAGTGTCCAGCGTGTGGCTGGGCAAGACCAGTTCGCTGCGCTAGGTACGGGGCAGGGTAACGGGAGGGCTGGCATGCGGCTCGCGATCATTGCGGCGACGGGCGTCCTGCTGGCGGTGTCGACGGCTTTGGCCGAGCCGATCGACGGCAAGACTGCGCGCAAGATGCTGTTTGCGCCCAAGGGATTCGAGGTCGAGATCGTGCCGGACAGCGGGTTGGACGAGACGCAGCGCGGCTACGTGGCCCTGCTGGTCGAGGACCGCGAGTTCAAGAAGACGGCCAAGTATTATGGCGCCATGGCGGTGTCGCCGTCTTTCTTCGACCGGGTGGCGGCGGGCCGGGCCGGGCCGGGGACCTTGGCGCTGTTGAAGTTTACCGACAATTTCAACAGCCCGGCGGCGGCAGCGGCGGCGGCGCTGCGCGGCTGCAACGCTGGGCGCGCGCGCGGCGACCGACCGTGCGTCCTGGCCGCCCGGATCCTACCGAAACGCTGGGAGCCGCGCGACCTGACGCTGTCGTCGGGCGCCAGCCAGGCGTTCAAGGTCTATCGCCGCGAGGGCGCGCCCAAGGCCTTTGCGGTCTCAGATGGCTCCCCGGCGTTTTCGGTGGTGGCGGGCGAAAATGCAGTGGCGACGGCGCTGGAGCGCTGCAATACCCTGGCGGCCCGGGCCGGCGGACCAGACTGCACGATCCTGATCGCGGATTGATCTATGTCATGGCGTCAAAAGGTATCAGTTTTTGAATATGTGATTGGCAGGCACGTTTCCGCGCCTTTAGAACACAACGACCGACGACCGGGGGGACCTCGTGGACTACACCGCAAAGCTCGATGCCGCGCTGCAGCGGCTGCATGACGAAGGTCGCTACCGCACCTTCATCGATATCGAGCGCCGCAAGGGCGCCTATCCGCATGCGACCTGGCGGCGGCCGGACGGGACCGAGCGCCCGGTGACGGTGTGGTGCGGCAATGATTACTTGGGCATGGGGCAGCATCCGGTGGTGCTGCAGGCGATGCACGAGGCGCTGGACGCAACCGGTGCGGGGTCAGGCGGCACACGCAACATCTCGGGCACCACGGTCTATCACAAGCGGCTCGAAGCCGAGCTTGCCGATCTGCACGGCAAAGAATCGGCGCTGCTGTTTACCAGCGCCTACATCGCCAATGACGCGACTTTAAGTACGCTGCCTAAACTCTTCCCCGGTCTCATAATTTACTCCGATGAGCTGAACCACGCCTCGATGATCGAGGGCATTCGCCGCAACGGTGGCGCCAAACGGATCTTCAAGCATAACGATCTCAATGACTTGCGTGCCAAACTTGAAGCAGACGACCCGACCGCGCCGAAGCTGATCGCCTTCGAATCGGTCTATTCGATGGACGGCGATTTCGGTCCCATCGAGGCGATCTGCGACCTGGCCGACGAATTCGGCGCGCTGACCTATATCGACGAGGTGCATGCGGTGGGCATGTACGGCCCGCGCGGCGGCGGCGTGGCCGAGCGCGACCGCCTGATGCACCGCATCGACATCGTCAACGGCACCCTCGCCAAGGCCTTCGGCGTAATGGGTGGTTACATCGCGGCGAGCCATAAAATGTGCGACGCCATAAGATCTTACGCGCCGGGCTTCATCTTCACCACATCGCTACCGCCAGCCGTGGCGGCCGGCGCTGCGGCCAGCGTGCGGCACCTCAAGACCGACCAGGCCCTGCGCGAGCGGCACCAGACCCAGGCGCGGATCCTGAAATTGCGGCTGAAGGGCCTGGGCCTGCCGATCATCGACCACGGCTCGCATATCGTCCCGGTCATCGTGGGCGATCCGGTGCACACCAAACAGCTCAGCGATATGCTGTTGGAGGACCACGGCATCTATGTGCAGCCGATCAACTTCCCGACCGTGCCGCGGGGCACCGAACGGCTGCGGTTCACGCCGTCGCCGGTGCACGGGCCGGACGAGATGGACAAGCTGATCGGTGCGCTCGACGGGCTCTGGTCGCATTGCGCGCTTAACCGCCAAGAGCTGTCGGCCTGATCTTTCTGCGGGTGCAACGCCCCTGGGCCTGTGCTAACGTCCTTGTAAATCAATGCGGAAGGGCGAATCGCCCTTCTTCTGGGGACGCGTAACATTCTGAGGCAGGGGGCATGATCGGGCGACGTACCGAACCTCCCAAGGACGACAGCGACGGGCCGACCGCGGGCGCCGACGAGATGCGCGGCTTTGACGATTTCGAGCTGCGCCTCGGCGACGTCATGCGCGGCGAGCGGGCGACGCTGGGCAAGTCGCTGCTGGACGTCCAGCGCGAGCTGAAGATCAAGGCGCCCTATATCGCGGCGATCGAGAACTCGGACCCAAGCGCCTTCGAGACGCCGGGCTTCATCGCCGGCTACGTGCGGTCCTATGCGCGCTATCTGGGGCTCGACCCGGAATGGGCCTATCGCAAATTCTGCGAGGAAGGCGACTACGTGGCCACGCATGGGTTGTCGCCCCAGGCATCTGGCATCCGGTCGGGCCGCGCTGACGTGCCGGCCCGCAAGACCAAAGCCGTCGATCCATTCGTCAACCCCAACACCCCCTTCGCGCCGCGCGGCGAGGCCTTCCTGTCGCGCATCGAGCCCGGCGCCCTGGGCTCGTCGCTGGTGCTCGTCGCGCTGATCGCCGCCATTGGCTATGGCGGGTGGACCGTTCTGCAAGAGGTGCAGAAGGTGCAGTTCGCGCCGGTCGAGCAAACCCCGGGTGTGGTGGCGGACGTGGCCGCGCTGGCGCCGGCCGACGGATTGGCGGTGCCCGAGACCCCGGGCCTGCAGGCGCCGCCAGCCGAGGCGTTGGACCGGCTCTACCGCCCGCAGGCGCTGGAGGTGCCCGTGCTGACCGCACGCGACGGTCCGATCGCGGCGCTGGACCCGCAGGCGGTCGGAACTCTTCTGGACGTGGATGCGGAGAAGCGCGAGACGGTGCTGGCCGGACAGGCGCCGGAGGCGCCACAGCCGGCAGCTGTGCCTGACCCGGCGCCTTCGGTGCAGGTCGTTGCCGACACCTCGGCCGACGTGGTGCTGTTCGCGGTGCGGCCGTCCTGGGTGCGCGTGCAGGGCGCCGACGGCACGGTACTGTTCGAAAAGATCCTCGACGCCGGCGAGCAATACGCGTTGCCGAAGACCGAAGAACCGCCGCTTTTGCGCACCGGCAACGCGGGGTCGGTCTATTTCGCGGTCAACGGCCAGACCTACGGGCCGGCCGGGCCGGGGCCGTCGGTGGTCAAGGACGTCTCGCTGGGGCCGGACGACCTGACGGCGAATTTCGCGCTTGCCGATGCAGAGAGTGACCGCGATCTGGCCAAGTTCGCGGCCATCGTCGGCGCGCCGGAGGCCGCGCAATAGCCGCAGCGTTGCCAGGCGCCCTGGTGCTGCCTATCTTGCCGGGCAACCTGATCATCTGACGGAAAGCAGCTTCGATGTCGCTCAATCCCGTGCGCCCGTGGCGCAACATCTACCGCCGGGCCTCGCGGCAGATCTTCGTGGGCCCAGTGCCGGTGGGCGGCGACGCGCCGATTGCGGTGCAGACGATGACCAACACCGACAGCTCGGACGTGGCCGCCACCGTCGCGCAGGTGCAGGCCTGCGCCGAAGCGGGCGCCGACATCGTGCGGGTGTCGACGCCGGATGCGGCCTCGACCACCGCGCTGCGCGAAATCGTGCGCGAGGTTTCAGTGCCGATCGTGGCCGACATCCATTTCCACTACAAACGCGCCATCGAGGCGGCCGAGGCCGGCGCGGCGTGTCTGCGGATCAACCCCGGCAACATCGGCGACGCCGGCCGGGTGCGCGAGGTGATCCGCGCCGCGAAGGACCACGGCTGTTCGATCCGGATCGGGGTCAATGCCGGCAGTCTCGAAAAGCATCTTCTGGAGAAATACGGCGAGCCGTGCCCCGAGGCGATGGTCGACTCAGGCCTGGAGCATATCCGGATCCTCGAAGACAACGACTTCCACGAGTTCAAGATCAGCGTGAAGGCCTCGGACGTGTTCCTGGCGGCGGCGGCCTATCAGGGCATCGCCGAGGCCACCGACGCACCGATCCACCTCGGCATCACCGAGGCCGGCGGCTTCGTCAGCGGCACGATCAAGTCGGCGATTGGGCTGGGCAATCTGTTGTGGATGGGAATCGGCGACACGCTGCGGGTGTCGCTGTCGGCCGATCCGGTGGAAGAGGTCAAGGTGGGCTTCGAGATCCTCAAGGCATTGGGCCTCAGGCACCGCGGCGTCAACATCATCTCGTGCCCGTCCTGCGCGCGCCAGGGCTTTGACGTGATCAAGACCGTCGAGGTGCTGGAGAAGCGGCTGGAACATGTGAAGACGCCGATGTCGCTGTCGATCATCGGCTGCGTGGTCAACGGACCGGGCGAGGCGCTGATGACCGACGTCGGCTTCACCGGCGGCGGCGCCGGGGCGGGCATGGTCTATCTGGCGGGCAAGCAGAGCCACAAGCTGTCGAACGACCAGATGATCGATCACATTGTCGAGCAGGTGGAACGCAAGGCGGCCGAGATCGAGACCGAACGGTCGGCAGCGGAGCAGGCGGCGCAGTAGGGCTCTAGTCGGGCCCGGTGATCAGCCAGACGCCTTCCGACCGCACCTCTGCGCGGCGGCCCAGGTGAAAGCGAGTATAGGACAGCCCGGTCTCTGGTTTCCGGAAGACGCCGGGATGGGCGAGCAGATTTGAGGCCTCGCGTCCTTGCTGCGTGGCAACGCCGTGCATGGCGGCCAGCCGTTGGGCAGGGGCCACTTCGATCGTGCGCAACGGCGTGCCGCTGGCAAGGCTGCCCTGGCGTATTTGGATAGGCAGCGCCGCCGGGTGCCTGGCCAGGAACGCGGCGTCCAGAAGGATGCGGTCCAGCCAAACGATCGGCAGGAACCCGCCCGTCCGGGTGCGCACCAGGTCGCCTTTGCGGAGCGCCTGCGCGTAGACCTCTCCGAATGATGTGGAGATGCGCGTCATCGGCGCGAAACCGGTCAGCCGGGCGGCATCGACCGCCTCGCCGGGCTTGTGATCCGATCCGTGCATTGCCGCTTGCGCGGCCGGAGGCACGGTCTGCACTGCGATGGCCATTGAAGCCCCCCTCGCTAGCCGTGCCATCAATATAGCATCTCCGGAGCCTGGGATTGGCCCCAACTGCGTGAAAACACTGGTCACGGATTGGCGACAAACCTGGGGTGAAGTGCAGTCAACCGCTGAAGGTGCAGTAGCGGTAGGCGGCGCCGAACAGCCGCGAGGCGCCGTTGAACAGTATCATCAGCGCTGGATTTCAAGCCGCGCCAATGGCCCCGGTGTCTCGCGAATCGGCAGGTGGATCAGCGTCGCCAACAGGCCGAACGCGATAGCGGCCCACCACATCGGGGTGTAGTCCTGATAGAGGTCGAAGATAAGCCCGCCCAACCAAGCGCCCAGGAAACTGCCAATCTGGTGGCTGAGGAACACGAGGCCCGCGAGTGTGGAAAGGTAGCTGAGACCCTGGGTTTGGGCGACGAGACCGGTGGTGAGCGGGACGGTGGAAAGCCACAAAAGCCCCATAACCGCCGAAAAGACGAAGACGCTGGCAGGCGAAAGCGGCGTCAGGATGAAGGCAAGGATGACGACGGCGCGGGCGAAATAAATGCCGGCCAGCACCTTCTTCTTCGACAAGACTTGACCCGACCAGCCCGAGGCAAAGGACCCGGCAATGTTGAATAGACCGATCAGCGCCAGCGACCAGCCGCCGACCGCCGCCGCCAGCCCTTCGTCGACGATGTAGGCCGGCAAGTGGGTCTGGATGAAGGCCACGTGGAAGCCGCAGACGAAAAAGCCGAAGAACAGCAGAACGAAGGCCCGATCGGCAAAAGCGGTGCGGATCGCGGTGCCGAAGCCACCTGTTCCGGCGGCGGCGGTGGGGCGCGAGACACGCGCAATGAACACCAGTCCGGGCAGGATCAGCAGGAATCCGGCGGCAATGATGTAGATCGCGTTGGTCCACCCAAAGGTCGCAATGGTCCAGAGGTTGAAGGGCGCGGCGGCGAACATGCCCGCCGACGCTGCCGCTGTGCCAAGGCCCATGACGAAGCTGCGCTTCTCAGGCGGCACGATCTTGCCGAGCGCCACAATGACGACTGGAAACGAGCAGGCGCCGGTTCCGGCGCCCACCACCACGCCGGTCAGAACGAACGGGACCGGATCGGCGGTGACACCGCGCAGGTAGAAGCCAAACGCTGCCGCGAGTACCCCGAATGTCAGCACCCGAGCGGTGCCGTAGCGGTCGGCGACCATGCCGGCGAGCGGCTGGGTCAAGCCCCAGCACAGCAACTGAACCGCCAGCGACAGCGAAAACACTTCGCGCCCCCAACCCATCGCTTCGGTCATCGGGCGCAGGAACACACCGAAGGCGGCGGAAAACCCAAACCCAATGAATGCGACAAGGCAGCCGGCCGCGATCGCAGCCGTCACGCCGGCGGGTTGCGCTTTTGCGTCCGACATCGGCTGGTCCGTTTCGGCCGGGCTGCTGTTCAACCCTCGGCGCGCAGCTCTTGCACGACCTCGCGCATGGCGTCGAGCGGGGCGTAGCCGCGCAGCATCTGGGTCTCGAAAATGAAGCTGGGCGTGCCGTTGATCTGCAGCCTCTGCGCCAACCGACGGTTTTCGGCGATCTGGTTCTGCACGGCGTCGGAATTCATCGCGTCGAACACCTTCGGCGTGTCGTAGCCCAGTTCTTCGGACAGGTTAGACAAGGCGGCCTCGCTGACCTCGCCGCGCATCGTCATCAGCGTGTCGTGGGTTTCCAGATAGGCGTCGGCCCCCTCGACCTCCTTCACCGCGATGGCGAAGCGCGAGGCCAGGACCGACTGCTCGCCCAGGATCGGGAACTCCTTGATGATATAGCGGATATTGCCGTCCGACGCGATCAGCTCGGTCACCTCGGGATGAGCGCGCTTGCAGTAGCCGCAGCGGTAGTCAAGGAACTCGACCACGGTGATGTCGCCGTCGGGATTGCCGCCGACGAAGCTGAAACCGTCGTTGAAGAGCGCCTCGGCGTTAACCTGCACGAGCTCGCTGTCGCCCGCGGCCTGGGCGGCGGCCTGGCGCTCTTCGAGCACGTTGAT